>CAKONA010000010.1 GCA_934096785.1 uncultured Bacilli bacterium
CATATTTTATCCTCCTCGCCATAACTTATTAACAGTTATAGAAATAACTTCAGTGAGTATTATACATGGTTTTATTAACAAAATCAAGTCAAAATTTAATTTTTCTCATTTAGTTAATATTTCTTACAATACCATTATATATTTGATAATTAACTTTATCATTTAGTCTTTTACTTTTATTTCCTTGATATTCATAATATATTTCATTAAGATTCACGTCTCCATTACTAAGATTATATTTAACATTATAACAATAATTAGATATCACAATTACCTTCGCTGGACTTATCTTATTTATAATTTTCTTTACATCGTAAATTGTATTTTTAGTTTTTTCATCATAATTTCTAAGTATTTTTTCATTTTTATCACATTTTTCAAAGTATTTATTATTATTAGCATTCAATATTATTATATCTGAACTACCAATTACCTGATTTAAGTAAATCTTTTTATCCTTAGAATACACATAATAATTATTTTTAATTTTATTAATTATATCTTCATATGTTACATTTTCAGATGTGAATATCTTGTTAAGATCATTAAGATTATAGTATTTATCAAGCAAATACTTATCATAAGTTTTATACTTACTATTAAGTAAATAGTTATCGCCAAGTATAAGAATATTTATTCTTTCTTTTATGGTATGATTGTATATAAGATAAGATCCAATTAAAGACAAGAAAAAAATAACGAGTAATTTATTTTTTTTCAATTAATATCACCTATTAAATATTACTCAGTTACTTTTATTTTAGCACCTACTTCTAAAAGTTTCTTTTCAACATCGCCATATCCTCTTAAAATGTATTCACTGTTTTCAATCTCAGTTACCCCATCAGCAATAAGACCTGCTATTAAAAGTGAAGCTCCACCTCTTAAATCAGTAGCAATAACTTTAGTCCCTTTAAGTTTACGAGGACCCTTTATTTCAATCTTATTTAGACTTAATATATTTGTTATAGCACCCATTCTATTAAGATCATATGTATTCTTAAATCTATTTTCATATAGAGTTTCTTCAATGATTGAAAGACCTTCTGCTTGAGTTAATAATGTTGTCATTGGTTGTTGTAAGTCAGTTGGAAATCCAGGGAATACAAGAGTCTTTATATAAGTAGATTTCAAATGTTCACACTTAGATATAGTAAGAACATCACCATCAATAGTGTATTCTACTCCTATCTCTTTAAGTTTCATTAATAAAGCCTCTATATGTTCCTTAATTATCCATTTAATTTTTAAGTTTTTTCCAAGCAAAGCTCCAATTATTATGTAAGTTCCACTTTCAATTCTATCAGGGAAAACTTCAATTACTCCATTATCTAAATTACGAGTTCCTTCAATTTCAATACGTTTAGTACCAGCACCCGTTATTTTAACACCCATATTTATTAAGAAAGATGCAACATTGACGATTTCAGGTTCCATCGCAGCATTATCAATTATCGTAGTTCCCTCTGCTCCAACAGCTGCAAGCATTATATTAATAGTAGCTCCAACACTTGGAAAATCAAAGTATATACGTTTTCCAACTAACTTAGGTGCAGTAATAATATATCTATTCTTGATTATTTCAACATTCGCACCAAGTTCTTTAAACCCTTTAACATGAATATCAATTGGTCTGGCTCCTATATTACATCCACCAGGAAATGACATTTCTACCTTCCCAAATTTAGCAAGTAACACACCCATAAAATAATAAGAAGCTCTCATTTGTACACTTAATTCTTCAGGAATAGGTTTATTTTCAAGATTTGAAGAATCAATATATAAAGCATCATCTTTATGTTCAACTTTGCAATTAAGTAATTCCATTATTTTAATAAGATATTCAATATCACTTATTGATGGAACATTATATATGACACTCTTCGTTTTAGCAAGTAAAGCCGCAGGTATTAAAGCAACCGCACTATTTTTAGCTCCACTTATTTTAATTTCACCAGATAATCTATGATTACCTTCTATAGTTATTTTTGACATACGCACCATGCCTTTCTATCTATAATATACTATTAAAATCAATAATTATCAATTAATTAGACAGATTTTAGGCATTCTTTACATTAGAATATTTTAGAAAATAACTCATATATCTTAGATTTGTACTTGATTTCATTACTATTTTCATAATCAACCATACATAACGGAGGATACAATATACACCAATAATTGTTTCCTTTTGCTTCTCCAATCTCAACTACCAAACTTTCATATTCACCCTCATCAAACTCCATATCTTTATATTCTTTTCTTGGAAAATAATTCATACCATACTTAACCTTATATTTTAATTTATAATTATTTTCCTGAAATAACTTATCAATTCTAGACTCAACAGTATCTAAATTACTTACAATATCACTTCTCATTACATTAATGTCATTACTATCTTTAAATAAAATACTTGATAATTCAGAAACAACTTTTTCTTTCATATTTATATCTTCAAAATTATTACTATTCGGTATCACTCTAAATCTTATCATGTCTCCACTTAAATCATATCTAGGCTTAGAAATCACAACTATCATTAAAACAAAAAATACAAAATACATTACTTTTTTCATTAAAAAACCAACCTTTCATATAAATATTGGTTGATTTCATATTTTTTTATTCATTTATTATAAAGGCATATCTATCTCTATTAGTTAAATCTTTTTCTATTATTATCTTAGAATCTTTAAAGTATTCAGTCGCAATATCTTTTATAAGATTTCCTTGCCACCATCCTATCTCAAAAGCTATAATGAACTTATCATTAAGATATGGCCTAATATTAGATATTATATTTTTATAAAAATATAATCCATTATCAGGAGCATATAAAGCGTTATTAGGTTCATATTTCTTAACAGAATCCATTATCTTTTCATCAATATCAATATATGGCGGATTACTTATTACTATATCATATTTGCCATTTACATTTTGAAGCATATCACTTTCAATAAAACAAATATCTAAATCATTATCTTTAGCGTTCTTCCTAGCTACCTCTAAAGCACCAAGAGATATATCAACAGCTGTTACAGTAGAATCTAACTCACTACCTAAAGCAATACTTATCGCACCACTTCCAGTACCTAAATCAAGAATATTAACCTTATCGTTAAAAATTTTCTTTGAATAATTTATAGTCTTTTCTACTAAATACTCCGTTTCATATCTAGGTATTAATACGTTTTCATTAACACATATTTTATATCCATAAAAATCTACATATCCGATTAAATACTGGATTGGATAACCATCTAATAATTTTTGATAATCACTATCTATGTCCTTACTTACTTTAATTAATTCTTCACATTCAGGATGGCTAAATCCTAATGCCATTAATTTATTAATCATTATGTTCTTCAAGTCTCATTCTTTCATCTTCAGCAATCAATGCATTAATTAAGTCTTCTAAATCACCTTCCATGATTTTATCTAAATGCATAACTGTATAATTAATTCTATGATCAGTAAGTCTATTTTGGGGATAATTATACGTTCTAATCTTTTCAGCTCTATCTCCGGTACCTATCTTACTTCTTCTTTCATTGCCAAGTTTTTCATCTTGTTCTCTTTGCTTTAAATCATAAAGTCTTGTCTTAAGTATTTGAAGTGCTTTTTCTTTATTCTTAATTTGACTTCTTTCTACTTGACAATAAACTACTATATTAGTTGGTATATGTGTTACTCTAACAGCAGAATCAGTTGTATTTACACATTGTCCTCCAGCACCACTACTACGAGTTATATCTATTCTAATATCACTATCTTTAATTTCAACATCAATTTCTTCAGCTTCAGGCATAACTAGAACAGTCGCAGTACTTGTATGAACTCTACCAGCAGACTCAGTTTCAGGTACTCTTTGAACTCTATGAGCTCCACTTTCATACTTAAGTTTTGAATAAACACTCTCTCCACTAAGCATAAACTCTATTTGAGAGTATCCTCCACTTTCACCTGGAACCTCATGAGTTACCTCAAGCTTCCATCCTTGCTTTTCAGCATACTTAGAATACATTCTAAATAAGTCTCCAGCAAATATATTAGCTTCATCCCCACCAGCAGCTCCACGAATTTCAATAATAACATTCTTTTCATCGTTTGGATCTTTTGGTAAAAGCATAACCTTTAACTTATTTTCTATTTCTTCTTTTTGTACATGTAAGTTATCAATTTCTTCTAAAGCAAATTCCTTCATTTCAGGGTCTTTACTCATTTCTTTGGCTGCTTCTATATCATCTATTACACCATTATATTTTTTATACGTTTCAACAATTGGCTCTATAGAGTTCTTTTCTTTTGATATAGTTTGCATCTTTTTATAATCATTATACACTTCAGGTGTTAACAACTCATTACATAAATTATTGTATCTTTCTTGTATTATTTCTAATCTTTCTTTCATATTTCCTCTCCTTTTATTAATATTTAAGAAAGTTCGCTATAAGTCAGATTCGTCCTCATACCCTTCATCAACAATAACTAAATCTCTTAAGTCATCATCAGTATCATCATCTTCAGTTTCATCAATATCATCATAGAAGTCACTTTCACGTTCTTCCATATCATCTTCTTTTTCTTCTATTTCATCATCTTCATCTTCAAGTTCATCTTCTAAATCCTTAATATTGATTTCAGCAGTATGATTTTCTCTTAAATCCCAATAACCCTTTTCTAGTTGAATAAATCTTTTCTCAGTTGCAAGTAAAGCAAAAAAGTCAGCTATTTGATTCTCAAAAGCATCTTCTCCAAGATTAAGTTCATCACATATTATCTTAAATATGTCATTAATTTTCATCTTTTTTCCTTTTTCCTTTAATATTATATAAGCAATGTCATCAAATGGCATTGTCTCTAAATCTTCTTTATTTATAGTTTTAAATTTCATTTATAAAGCCTCCTTAAGACTATTTTTTCTTTCCCTTAAAATTATACATATTTTTTTATATAAATCAAGTATTTTTTTTATATTTACACTACATAATAATTAATGGTGTAAAAGATATGAAAAAAATACTACTATTAACTAAAATATTTATATTCACATTTTTCTCTATTATTATAATAATTTTAAGTCTTTATGCTTATGCTTTTATCACACCAAAATTCAATATTAATACAAGTAAAAGTATAACTTATTATGATAAAGATGGAAATGATATATTAAAAGAAAGAGAAGAAAATGACTTTGTTGAATTATCTAATATAAGTGACTATGTAAAAAAATCAATGATATCTATTGAAGATAAAAATTTCTATAATCATAATGGATTTGATTATTTAAGAATAGCTAAAGCAATATTAGTAAATCTAAAAAGTAAGCGACTTAAAGAAGGAGCTTCAACTATTTCACAACAATATATTAAGAATCTATATTTAACTTTTGATAAAACATGGGAAAGAAAGATACAAGAAGCATTACTTACATTAGAGTTAGAGACACACTATTCAAAAGATGAAATACTAGAAGGATATTTAAATACAATTAATTTTGGCGCAGGTAATTATGGAATTAAAGAAGCAAGTAAATATTATTTCAATAAAGAACCTAAAGACTTAACACTTGCAGAATCTTCCCTCATCGTAGGTATTCCAAAAAATCCAACATACTATAATCCAATCACAAATTTTAAAGCTGCTAAAGAAAGACAAAAAGATGTACTCTCAAGTATGGTTAAAAACAAAATTATTACACAAGAAGAAATGGATAAATCTTATAATGAAACATTAAATTTCTATGGTAAAAATGACAAAGTCGAACTTTCAAGCATTTATTACTACAAAGATGCTGTTTTAAAAGAACTATCTAACATAAAAGAAATACCATCTTCACTTCTTGACATGGAAGGACTTAAAATATACACAAATTTAGATAAAGATGTGCAAAAAAACTTAGAAAATAACATAGACAATGAAATGAAAAATTCTACTTTACAGATTGCATCAATAGTTATAACACCTACAAATGGGAAAATAGTAGCTTTAATTGGAGGTAAAGATTATTCAATATCTGAATATAATAGAGCTTACTCTTCTAAAAGACAAGTGGGTTCAACTATCAAACCTTTTCTATATTATAGTGCACTAGAAAACGGATTTACTCCTTCTAGTACATTCTTAAGTGAAAGAACAACATTTAACCTAGGTGATACTACTTACTCACCTAAAAATGCAGGAAACATCTATGCAAACAAAAACATTTCAATGCTCGCAGCTATCGCATATTCAGATAACATATATGCTATGAAAACACACCTATTTTTAGGTACAGAAATGCTATCTAAAATAACAAAACGAGTTGGAATAAAAACAGATATTAAAGAAAATGCATCATCAGCACTAGGTACAACTGAAATAAACATGATAGACTTCAGTAATGGATTCATAACACTCGCAAACGAAGGAAAACATGAAAGTCCTCATTTAATTGAAAAAGTAACTGATAATACAGGTAAAATTCTTTATGAATACAAATATAAAAGTGACTATGTCCTTAACAAAAAATATGTTTATATATTAAATAACTTACTAACATCTACATATAACTATAGTCTTATTAATTATACATCTCCAACACTAGTAAGTATAGGTAGTGAGTTAAAAAGCAAATATGCTGCTAAAAGTGGTAGTACAAAAACAGATTATTGGACAGTAGGCTATAACAAAGATTATCTGATGCTCGTCTGGGCTGGAAATGATGATAACAGCGATGTTAAATCAAAAGATTCAAAAATTACTAAAAAAATATGGGCAAAAACAATTACATCAATAAAAGATAATAAAAATAAATGGTATGACATACCAAAAGGAATAACAGCATCACCGGTAGATCCAATTACAGGTTATTATAATAGTAATGGATTTGTCTGCTACTATGAAAAAGGTTCAGAACCAAACTATGAATTCAACGATATTTTAGAATAAAATAAAAAACACATCACATTGGTGTGTTTTTGTCTATTTCAATAATTATTTGATATTTATCAGTCAAATCAACTTCACTTGTTTCAATTAAATTACTTACTTCAGAAAGTCCATTAACAAAGTCTCTAACCTTATTTATTACTTTAGGTAGATTAACTTCTCCATATTCATTTAACAGTGAGTCATCATTAACAGTTTCTTCTTTAACTTCAACTTTCTCTTCAGGAAATTTATAAGGATTAAAATATGTATCACTATTAGTTTCATTTGTATTAATTATCTCATTAGAAGTATTATTAACCTCATTAGAGACATTTTGAGGACTTACAGGATTAACTGTACTATTAGACATCATATTAGCGTTAGAAGCCATCTCATTCATCATAGAAACCCTATTATTTTGAAAAGGATTAATAATATCACTCTCATTTGTATATTCAGTTAATACTGCTTTTTCAGGTTCAATATCAACTACATCAGGAATCTTTATATCTAAAATTTCTTCAACATCATCAGGTTTTCCCTCAACTTTCACATCAGGAATACTACTTTGAGGATTCAAAAACCTCTGTATATCAGGAGGTAACTCTTCTTGTACCTTATCTTTATTTAAAAGTTCACTTACAGCTTCTTCAGTTTGCTTAACAGTCAATTTCTCACTAGTAATTCTATTTAACATACTCTTTTGTAAATCTTCATTATTAAGAGGTAACAAACTTCTAGCATGTCTTTCAGATATTCTATTATATAAAAGAGCATCTTGTACTTCTTTAGGTAAGTTTAAAAGTCTCATTTTATTAGCTACAGCAGATTGACTTATACCTAGTTTATTTGCAATATCTTCTTGAGTAAACCCTCTATCCATTAATTTTCTATATGATTGAGCTTCCTCTATAACAGTCAAATTCTTTCTTTGGAGATTTTCAAGTAACGCAATTTCTGCACTAGTATTATCATCAGTATTATTTATAATAGCAGGAATTTTCTTAAGACCAGCAATACAAGAAGCTTTATATCTTCTTTCACCTGCGATTATTTCATATTTTTCACCAATACTTCTAAGTACTATAGGTTGAATAACACCATATTTAATAATAGAATTAGCAAGTTCATTTAATTCTTTCTCATCAAAAGCAAGTCTAGGTTGAAACCTATTAGGTATAATATCTTCAACAGGTATATAATAAATTTTATCTTTATTTTCGTCCATAATCTCTATCCTTTTTTCCTACTATAATCATTTTAAAGCATTTTTATTTTTTAATCAAGTTAATAAGTACATATTTACTATTTATTTTTATACATTTTTAACAAAGAATTATAACTTCTAGGATACTTCTTATCAGTTACTTTTTCTTTTTTATATACAGGTATTACTCTATAAGCATCATTAAATGGTAAATTATACACATCTTTTTGAATTAGTTTAATACCAAGTTCATTCTCTAGATAACTGTATTTAATTAGTTCTTCTTCACAATTAGATTTTAATGGAACAAGCACACCATCTACTTTTACTAAAGAAGTAGCCATTTCAAGTATCATAGGTATTGATGTAACAGCTCTGCAAGTAACAATATCGAATTTTTCTCGTTCTTTTGAACTAAAATTTTCAATTCTATCATTTATAATAGTTACATTTTCTAATTTTAAAGCTTCTTTTACAGCATTTAAGAACATACATTTTTTTCCATTAGATTCAACTAATGTTACATTTACATTAGAAAATACTATAGCTATAGGAAGTCCTGGAAATCCAGCTCCAGTACCAAAGTCACATAAACTAACTTTTCTATTTAAATCTACTACTTTTGATAAACATAGTGAATCATAAAAATGTAATAAGAAAACATCTTTCTCTTCAAGAATAGTAGTCATATTAAACTTATTATTCCATTCCACAAGCATTTCAAAATAAGTAAAGAACTTACTATATAATTCTTCACTTATCTTAATATTTAATTTGTCACAATATAATATAAACTCTTCTTTAGTCATTATTGTATTCCTTTTTTAAATAAACCAATAACATAGTAATATCAGACGGATTAACACCACTTATTCTTGATGCTTGTCCTATAGTTAAAGGTCTAATCTTACTAAATTTTTGTCTTGCTTCAGTAGCTATATTAGGTACTTTCTCATAATCTATGTCTTCAGGTATTTGTTTATTTTCTAATTTTAACATTTTTTCTACTTCAGACTTAGTTTTATCAATATATCCTTTATATTTAATTTCTATTTGAACCATATCTGCTATTTTTTTATCATATAGCTTATTCATATAATCAAGTAAAATGCATATATCAATTTCAGGTCTTTTAACTAAATCTTTTAATGAAGTTCTACCATATATTTTAGATGAATTAATACTTTCTAAAAACTTATTTACTTCAAGAGTGGATGTTAAATAAGTATTTTCTAAGTATTCTTCTAATTCTTTCATATCATTAACCATCTTAATAAATATTTCATACTTTTCATCATTTATAAGACCAAGTTTTCTACCATAAGGAGTTAATCTAAGTGATGCATTATCATGTCTTAATAATAATCTAAATTCAGCACGAGAAGTTAGCAATCTATATGGTTCAGTTATGCCTTTATTAATTAAATCATCAATAAGGACTCCAATATATGCTTCATTTCTTTTTAATATGAATGGGTCCTTGCCTTGCAATTTCAAAGACGCATTAATTCCTGCCATAAGTCCTTGAGCAGCAGCTTCTTCATAACCACTAGTTCCATTTATTTGACCAGCAGTAAATAAATTTTCAAGTACTTTATTCTCCAAAGACATCTTTAATTGTAGCGGATCTATCGCATCATATTCAATCGCATAACCATACTTAGTTATTACAACATCATGAAGGCCATCCATAGTTTTTAATAATCTTTCTTGTATTTCATGAGGCATAGTAGTAGAAAAACCACCAACATAATACTCTATATCATCACTTCTCTCAGGTTCTAAAAATATTTGATGTCTATCTTTATCACTAAATTTAACTACCTTGTCTTCAATAGATGGGCAATAACGAGGCCCAATACCTTTAATCATTCCACTATATAAGGCACATTTATCTAAGTTATCCATAATTATTTTATGAGTTTCTTTATTAGTATAAGTTAAATAACAAGGAGTTTGCTTATTAACATTATATGTTGCATCATAAAAATTACTAAATGTAAGTGGCTCTTTGTCTCCTTCTTCAATTTGTACTTCATCAAAATTGATACTACTCTTTAATATTCTAGGAGGCGTACCAGTTTTTAATCTAATAATATTTATACCATTTTTTTTAAGAGAATCACTCAAGTACATTGAATTTTTTTCACCATGTGGACCACCTTTATGTTTTTCATGACCACACATAATATCAGAATTTAAGTATGTTCCGGTCGTAAGAATAACAGCTTTACTTTCAATTTTTTCCCCATCTTCAGTAATAATTCCACAAACTTTTTTGTCTTCAACTATTAATTCTTTAACTATTGCTTCTTTGATATCTAAATTTTCATTTTCTTTTAAAGTCTTTAACATTTCTTTAGGATAATTAACCTTGCATCCTTGACATCTAAGTGATCTAACACCAGGACCTTTTTTAACATTAAGCATTTTAATTTGAAGATGAGTTTTATCAGCACAATAACCCATTTCACCACCTAATGCATCTATTTCACGTACAACAATACCCTTTGCAGAACCACCTATTGAAGGATTACAAGGCATATCTGCTATATTATTTATATTAATTGTAATAAGTAAAGTTTTTTCACCCATTCTAGCACTTGCTAAAGAAGCCTCGCATCCAGCATGACCTCCACCAACAACTATAACATCATATTTCATATTTATCATCTACTTTCCAAGACAGAACTTACTAAATATTTCATTTAATAAGTCATCACTTCCTACTTCTCCAGTTATTTCACCTAATGTTTCCCATAATCTCTTAACATCTATTTCAATCATATCTACTTCTAAATCAGCATTAACAGCATTTTCAATCTCATCAATTATACTCAAAGATTTATTTAAAAGAGCGATTTGTCTAGCATTAGATATATACGTATAATTTGATTCTGCTATTGATTTTAAATCAAATATATCAGAAATCTTTTCTTTTAATTTATTAATCATTCCACTTTCAAACGTAGATATGTTAATAGAATTATAACTACTTAGTTCATCAACTTTGTAATCTTTATTTATATCGTTTTTATTATAAACAACAAGTATTTCTTTATCATTTATTTTATCAAGCACTTCTTTATCTTCATCATTAAATCCATCTTCACTATCAATTACAAAAAGTACTAAATCAGCTTCATCTATAGCATCAACACTTCTTTTAACACCAATTGCTTCAACAATATCATTTGTTTCTCTTATACCCGCTGTATCTAATACATCCATTTTAACACCATCTATCATCAAAGAACCTTCAACAATATCACGTGTAGTTCCTTTTATATCAGTAACAATTGCCTTATTTTCATTTAACAACGAGTTTAATATACTGCTTTTTCCAACATTAGGTTTACCAACAATAACAATTTTTAAACCATTTTTAATTAATAATCCTTTTTTACTATTTTTAAGTAATTTATTTACATTTTTTCTAATATGTTCATTTGTGTCATTTATCATTTCTTTGGTAACAACTACAGCATCTTCATATTCAGGATAATCTATATTCACTTCAATATTTGCAATTAAAGCAAGAACTTTCTCTTTTAATTCATTTATTTCTTTAAAAATTGTTTTATCCACACCTTTAAGAGCCATTTTTCTAGAACTTTCTGTTTGAGCATTTATTAAGTCACCGACTGCCTCTGCTTGAGTTAAATCTATTCTTCCATTTAAAAATGCTCTTTTTAAAAATTCTCCAGGCTCAGCAAGTCTAGCACCATTTGATAATATTAATTCCATTACTTTATTAACAGAAGCACTTCCTCCATGAACACTTATTTCAACTATGTCTTCAGTTGTAAAACTTTTAGGAGCCTTAAACACCGATAAAAAGACTTCATCAATTTTTTCACGATTTTCCATTATAAAACCATAATGTACTGTATGACTTGGTATATTACTTATATCCTTTGAAAATATCTTATTTGCTACTTTTATTGATTCTTTTCCGCTTATTCTAATTACATTTATAGAACTTTCTCCAATAGTTGTAGCAACTGCAACTATAGTATCTTCCATATGTAAACTCCCTTTCTTCATGCTAGATTATAACACAATAATATCAATATGTAAAATAAAAAGTATGCATCAAGCACACTATTTATCATCATTACGTTGAATGTATTTAATAACAACACATCTATTTGGTTCTTCTCCTTCACTCTCAGTCTTAATATATTTAAAACCTTGAAGTGCTGAGTGAATAACTTTTCTTTCATAAGAATTCATTGGATCTAACTTAACATCTACTTTTGATAAAGTTACATCTCTTGCTATTTTTTTAACTTTCTTTTCTAGAAAATAATTTTGTTTTTCTCTATATCCTTCTACATCAACTGTAATATTAACATATAAGTCTACAGCATTTAATACAGCTTGTCTTACATATATTTGAATTGAATCTAATATATGACCATTTTTACCTATTAATAATGAATTACTTTGAGAATGAACATCATATTTAATTTGTCCTTCTCTAATTTTTGTTTCTACAT
>CAKONA010000011.1 GCA_934096785.1 uncultured Bacilli bacterium
AAGCCACCGTATTGATCTTCTTCTCGTATGTTACCTATCTCTATGAAGCTTATCAAAGCACCATCATTAATATCTATTGCAATAATAGATTTAATCATCTTTTCAACATTTTCTTTTGTAAAATTAGCATCTTTTATTGCAGTATCTATATCTTTAGTAGATCGACTTTCTAATCCAAATAATGTACTTAAATAGAATCCACCTTTTAAAATGAAATTATCACGATACTTACTTACAGCTAATCTTTCTATAAATCTATCATACATATATAAACGAAGTAATGTATTAAAATCTAAATTTCGTTTAACTGCTATATTTTTTATTTTAGCTTTTACTTGCATACTATTCATACATCATACTCACAAAATCCATAACTTCTTCTTTTATGCCAAACATGTCAGCATACTTTGAAAGTTTTATTAGATTATTGTCCTTTCTTTTAAGATATTCTTTAATTGCGTATTTAACATGTTCTATATCCATTCTTTTTTTAGAACGAATTATGTCACAAATACATCTTTCCACATCATAAACTCTTACTGTATTGCCCTGAGGTGTTTTAGCTTCAGTAATTCCAATATTATAGAACTTATCATCAACATAAAAAACATTATGTTTTTTTAGCTTAGGATTATTATACTTTTTTGTAACAGTTATATCAAAAGAACTATCTGGTGCTTTAATTGAAAGATTATGAAAATAAAGTGCTGTCATATGAGAATAAATTATTTTTGGAGTACTTACACTAAGTACATAATATACATCCTCGATCTTAGCTGAATCTATATAAATTCCTTTAGCCACTTTTTCTATCATATTCTTTTTAGTCATGATAGATAGATAATTTCTGCTTATATCAAAATCTTCGAGTTCTTTTGCAGTGATATATCCATTATTTCTTTCCATAAGTTTTTGAATAATTTCTATATTACTTTCATTTATAAACTCCTTTTTTGTCATAAAATCCATAATTTCACCTCTTTGTTCATTCATACGGACATTATACCATTTATCCGTATCATTGTCAATGTAATAAAATTGATATATATATAAATATCAATTAAAAGAGCCTAAACTATGTTAGACTTCAGAAACAAAAATGTGATGACGTCCAACTCAGAGGGGTAAACGCTTCACTAACAATAATATATCATAGTTTACTTTCAAATTAATTTATTTATAGATTATGCAGAGTTACTCATAATAAACTTCCACCATTTTCATTACTTTTTCATTAATTCCCATTTTTTAGAATATTTAATTAAATTTAGCCATATCCACATCATAACTTTGTATATATTTCCAAATTGTTTTTTTAACTTGCTCAGTATTCATCTCTCTCTTTGACAATCACACTGAAATTACATCATTTATCAGTGTGATTGTCATAAATTTAAAAATTCTTTAAAAATGTTAAAAATTAATTTTCGAAGAACTTTCATCAATTTTTGAATAGTTTTCTCCTAGAAGAAAATCAAGTTTTATATCTCTTAAGTACCTTCAAAATTGAATTTTACCTTTTTGACACAATTTTTCATAAGTGTTAAATTACATATCGAAGCGTTTAGGACGTCATCTCTTAAACTTATTTTAGAAATATTGTAAAGGAGATGGTATAAATGAATAAAAAGAATCTATTAATAGCTACATTAATATTCATTATAATACTTTTGATTGTTGTTATTCTTATAATGTCAATTAAAAACGTCTAACCTAAGTTAGACTAAACACATAAAGTGATGACGTCCAACTCAGGGGGTTAAACGCTTCACTAACAATAATATATCATAGTTTACTTTCAAAGTAAATTATTTAAAATAAATTATATTGAAAAAGACAAAAGCCTAAGCTCTTGTCTAATTAGCAATTAAGTAATTACTGTATCCTTTAAAGTATGTATCACTTCTATAGTTATTTATATACTCACTTGGAACATATATTTGTAATTGACTAGTTTTATTAAATGTATCAAATTGAGTTAACTCTGGTATGTCTGTATAGAAGTAATATGTTATCAAACTAGTACATCCATCAAACGCATAAGCACCTATACTAACAAGTCCATTACTCATATATATTGTATTTAAGTTTGGTTGATTAGCAAATGCTCTATATCCTATTGTCTTAACAGTATTAGGTACAGTAAATGTAGTAGCACCTTTACCATTAGGATACCTAACAAGTGAACTAGCATCTTTATTATAAAGAATACCATTAATACTTGAGAATGTTGTATTATTTCCATCAACATTAATATTACTTATATTTGTATTACCATCTAAGAATCCATCTGGAATATCATTTAAATATCTTGGAAGTGTAAGTGTTGTTACATACCTATTTCCATCAAACGCATCAGCATTTATACTAGTAACATTATAACTATTACCATTAACGTCTAATGTATCAGGAATAGTTACTGAACTAGCATTACCTGTATAAGATGTAATTCTAATTTCATTATTATTATTAAGTATATATAAGAAATCTGAAGAGTACTGTGCACTTGAATAATTATGATAACTCCATGGTGTTGCATTTCTAAAGTCATTTACTACACTAGATGGTACAGAATAAGTAAAGTGTGAATTATACCATAGTCCTAAGAAACCTCTTTCATATCCTGGAAGTGCCGTAGATGCAGTATTTGGAACACTACTTACTTGCATACTAAGTGTTGTTGTAGGTCCACCTTGATATGGATTATATAAAGCATAATCATTAATATCAGTAGTACCAGTACCAAATTGAATATATGAAATAGAACCACAACTATAAAGACAATAATTATCAGCAACAACTACACTATTAAATATAGCATTAGTTAACTTCTCACAATCAGCAAATGAATATTTACCAAGTCTAGTTATTTGATTAGCACTTACTCTAGTAACATCAGTCTGATAAAATGCATAGTCATCAATCAGAACAACACTATTAGGTAAATTAACTATCCAGTTTTGTCCTGTTACTACTTCTACTCCATAATATGCATAAGTACCAATAGATACAACATCATGAGTAATACCAGCTTCAGTAATTTCATTTGGAATCTCAAATGATGAAGTCACATCTGGTCCATGATATTCAATTATCTCCCAACCTGTAACATCAGCATTCATCATATTCTTTAATGTTACTTCACGTACACTATATTCACCTATATCATAAGGAAGTGTACCAAATTTATAACTACCAACTATATATCCAGAAGGATAAATATAATCTTTAACATTAGATGGGAATGTATTCTTATATGCTTCTTGATAAGTTACATTACTTGTACCTATCTTTCCATCTGGAACATATATTCTAAAACGTTTACCAATAGTAGTACCAACATTATAAAATGCATTGTTCCCTACACCAATTTTCATACCACTAGCTTGAGTATCAGCATTAGTTGACTTAAAGTACATTTGTTCCATACCAATGCATCCATAGAAAGCTCCTTCTCCAATACTAGTTACAACACCAGCATTAACATAATTTAACATTGTATTATTAGCATAAGCATAATTACCAAGTTCAACTAACTTAGGAGTACTAGCCTTATAAAGTTTATTATTGAATAAAGCATATTCTCCGATATAGTCTACATTAGAAAGATTTACTTCTTTTACTCCTTGTAAATTATAAAATGCATAATTAGCAATATATCTTATATTAGTATTAACTATATCAAACGTTGCTCCACTACTCATAGTAGCCCATCTAAACGCTCTATCTCCAACACCTATTACATCATATGTAGTACCATCTATATCTACACTTGTTGGTAACATATAATTTGAATCTAAGTTAGCTCCATGGTATTCAACTATCTCTACTCCATTTACTTTTTCATTATCTTTAGTAGTATATTCTCTTAATATAACACTATATTCTCCGATATTATAAGGTATATTAGTTGATACATAAGTACCCTTAATAGTACCATAATCGTAGAAATAATCTTGATATTCTTTTCTAAATGATGATGCATAAACATCAGTTAAATAATCAGATGATGTAGTTATACTAGTTGTATAATATGTACCACTCGAACCAGACAAATGATTATTTAAACTTGTCCATGTACTACTATTAGTTGTACGAACCACATATGTAAATGTTAAACGGCTTCCATTTGCTAAAGTACCATTACTAGACATATTATTAAATACTATTTTAGAACTTGATGACTCGTATAATACATTATTAGCAGACTGCAATGTAGTATTTCCAAGATTAACAGATGTTGTCCATGATTCTATATCATATCCTGAATTATTATTAACAGTAACAGTACATGTATAAGTGTATCTTCTATTAGAACCATTACCACTTTGACTTCTACTACATCTATCAGTTACATTAATGTTTACATTATTAGCAGTCTTCACCTCAGTAGAAGTACTAGATGCACCTACATAGAATCTAATTCTATTATTAGTAAGCGTTCCTACATCAGTAAACGCATATTGGTCAAATACTCTTGCTTCTTTGCCTGGACTAAAGAACACTTGAACAAGATTTGGAAGACTATAAACAGCATTAGTATCCATTTGATATACAGAACCTAAATTTATTTTATATAGTGTATTCATATTAGATAAAGCATAACTACCTATACTTCTTAAATTAGGTGTATCTAAATATACAAGACTTCCTTTATTAAATGCATAACTTCCAATATCAAGTAAATTATTAGAAGTAAATGATTTTATCGCAGTTATTCCCTCAAAACTATGTTCACCTATCTTCATTAGTTTATTATTTATTATGTCACTTCCACCACTACCATTAACAGTAGTATGTTTAAATGCATAGTCACCAACTGATATAACATCTTTAGTTTCTCCATTAACCGTATAAGTCAAAGGAATATTAAATGTATTTGATATATCAGCTCCGTGATACTCTATAATTTCCCATCCTGTAACATCTTCATTATTTCTATTTTTTAAGGTTACTTCATGTATTGAATACTCACCTATATCATAAGGTATTGGTGTATTTACATAACTTCCAACTATATAACCAGTTGGGAATATATAATCTTGATAATTACTAAATAATGCTTTATAGAACTCTACTTTATCACTTGGTACATATATTCTAAGTCTATTATTAGCATTAGTACCTATGTTATTCATAGCCGTACTATGGACAGACATATTATCAGTATTTGTTGTTCCTATAAATATTTGTTCAAGGTTTGGATTATTACTAATAGCATTCTCTCCCATAACCTGTATATTACCAAGGTTAACACTATATAATGTATCCATATCTGACATAGCAAATTTACCCATAGAATTAAGGTTTGGTAAGTCTACTGTTTGAAGACCAGTATTATATAAACTATAGTCTCCAATAGATATAAGACTATCAGAAGTAAGTGATTTAACCTTAATATTTTCAAGTCCATGATTATCTATATTTATCAAATTATTCGCAAGTAAATCTATAGTTTGATTAGATGAAGAAAGTGTATGTCTATAAGCATATTCACCTACTGAAATTATATTCATTAAAGGACTAGTTGAAGAGTAAACACTAAGAATACCAATACTTAAACTTTGACTTGACATATCATAATAGAATGATATTTGTTTACTTCCACCTGACTCTATAGTTCCATTATAATCTTTACTTGTTAATATAAGTAAGTTACCATTAACATTTTCATTAGCACTTGTATAAGTAGAACCCCAAGTAACACCAGTTGGTAAGTTTATTCTAACAGTCCAGTCATTTATAGTAGCACTTGTATTATTCTTTATAGTTAGTGTTCCACCAAATCTATATCCAGTACCATTCTGCCATGAGTTTCCACTTATAGTAGCACTAACTCCTTCGTCAGATACTATAACATCAGGTATTTGATAACTACTAGTTAAATCAGCCCCATGATATTCAATTATTTCATAAGCAATAACATCTTCTCCATGAGCATTCTTCTTAGTAACACCACGAACACTATATTCACCCCAGTCATACGGAATAGCTACATGTTTATAACTACCAATTATAGTACCCTTAGGATAAACAAACGCATCATTACCATCAAATAACTTCTTATACCCTTCAAGGTAATCAAAACCTTCTGAGTCTTCTCCTGATGGAACATATACTCTAAGTCTACCATCCAAATACATTCCCCAGTTAGTAAACACAGCATCTTCCCCGATAGTTAAATCAATACTCTTTCCATTATTAACAACCTTAGTACTTGTATTACTAAACCATACTCTACCAAGTTGAGGACAATTATAAAATGCTTTATCACCTATTACTTTAACATTACCTAAATCCATTTCATAAAGAGTAGTATTATTCATAAATGCATAACTCATTACTTCACTTACATTAGGAATACTTAAATATGTAATTGGATTTTGATAGAATGCATAACTTCCAATATATTCTATTTTATTAGAAGAAAGTGTACCAATATTAGTACCATAAAATGCATAAGAATTAATTCTCTCTACGTCACCTAAATTTATATTAACAATATTATCATTATAAAATCCATACGAATCTATTAATGTAACAGTACTTGGTATAGTAACACTAGTTCCAGTAACTGGTATATTTAAATTTCTATATGCATTATAACCTATCGCTGTAACATTCTTAGTAACAGATGATTTAGTTATAGTATTTGGAATAGTAATATTACTACCAACAGATACTGTATTTATAAAGTATGATATTCCATAACCATCGGCGTAGTCGTATACAAAGTACTGATTATTATCACTTAACTCTGAATGATAATATACATATGCTTCATTTATATTAGAAGCATCTCTATAAGCTTGAATAGCTCCACTACTTACAAAGAACTTAGTACCATTACTTGAATCATTAAACGCATCACTAAGAACAGTAGGTGGTATTTGTCCTTCAAACTTAACATATCTTGCATTCTTAAATGCTCCACTACCTATACTAGTCACAGTAGATGGTATTGATAAGAAAGTAAAGTCACGTCCATTACTTACACGACCTAAGTTAACATTGTAAAATGCATTACTTCCGATTGTAACAAGAGTCTTAGAAAGAATCAAAGTCTTTATAGAAGTCTTATCTTTTAAAGTATTATTTGCAATCTTGTTTATGGTTGTACCATCACTAATAGTAGCATTCGCAAGACCTAAATATTCAATTGAATGCATCTCATCACTAGCTATATAAGTAAAGTCTTCATTCTCAAAGTATGCACTATTTAATGTATATATAATTAATTTCTTAATATTATAGATATTCTCTGTTGTTTTAGAACTATCTATATCATCAAAATATGCCTTTAATAATTTTTCAAGAGATTCATTATTATCACGAATATAAACATAATATGAATCAGTTTCACCTTGTATTGGTATTACTGAGTCTTCAGGAGCACCTTGATTAATATCATCACCAGTATAATTATCAGAACCACTTACTGTAATATTATTTGATGATACACCTCTTATAATTAATGTATTACCTGTATTAGGTCCAGTATAAGGTGTTGAGTTAGAAGGAAGCATTATTGAAGATCCTCCAAGAACACCAAGAATAGTATTTAAGTTATAAACATATATTTGATACTTAGAGAATGAATCAATAAGTTTCATGTTTTGAAGTTGTATTTGTGTAATAATACCATTATTAAGTATTTCTATATTAGTTGACCCATCAGCCCCAATTACATAACCTACTTCAACATTAGGAGCAATCGTTAAACGAGTATTAGATTCAACTATTACATCTACTGGTATATTACCAACCTTATTCTTAACAATTCTTACTGCCTCTAAAAGAACACCATCTTCTTCTTCATTTTGTATTCCATTAACAGTAAATTCCTTCCCAACGTATATATCATAATCTTGATTTAAACCAACTATATGTATTTGGCTCTTAGGAGTATTTATATATAAATTATTATCTACATCAATCTTTCCTCCAGAAGAAGTATCTATTTTAAGTTTACCCATCTCAACAAAGTCATAAACCAAGTCCCCAGTGATATGAAGATTATATCCAGCGGTATCAATATGTACTCTTCTTTGAAAATCAACACTTCCATCTACAACTATATCATCAGCAAGTTTAATTGTGTCTCCACTAAGTGCATTTAGTACTGCATCTCTAAATTGACTTTCATTTTCAACTAACCAAACTTGTCCTTCACTAGCAAGACTAGCATCAATTCCTCTTTGAGTACAATAAACATTCGCATGAACACTTACTGAAGCACCACTATATAAAGAAGAATTAACTGTTTGATACATACCATAATCTATTCTAAAATATCTATAATTATTTTCATCATCATCATTATCTTTATCAATTTCACCTTTTATAATTACTTGAGATATTGTTGTCATATTAGATACAGGATTCAAGGCATCAGTTTCAAGATTCTCTGGTGTAGGATTACTCTTAGCATAACTACTTAACTTAGTATCACTACTACTAGTAACAGTAGTACTAAGTACTTCATCAGTTATATCAATAACTCTATAATATAAAACTCCCGCATTAGATATAGTTCCATCTAATGTAAATGATAAGTTATAATCTATATCTAAAGAACCTGTATTTTTTATTTCAATATATCTAGTACTCTTAAACATATTACTTAAGTCAGTCTCATGAATAACAGTAACAGTATCCCCTTCAACACCTATTAAATTTCCATCTTTATCATATTGATTAACAATATGTTCAACAGTACCAAGTCCAATCTCAGTACCTTTACTTACATATTCATTATAAAACCAACTATACGCATCATATATTAAGAACACACTAAGCACTAAAACAACAAATGACTTAGCCATTATTCTAGGAGTCATATACTTAGAATAAGTATCCTTAATACCATTTATCTTTTCATTATTCTTTTCTTTAGCATTCTCTAAATACTTTTTATATTCTGTTATATGTTTATGAATAAATGTTTTACTTCTACTTAAAAATAACTTAGTATTAAATCTAATACTCTTAAACCATTTAAAATTATAAACACTACTTAAGAATCTATATAAGTATACAGATATAAATAATACACCAAGTATTTCATAATAATAGAACTTTTTAAACTTAAGTTTAGTCTTTTTAACTATTCTTTTAGTCTTCTTTTTGACATTATGAAAGACATCAATTATATAATTGATGAAATCATTATAAGTTTTATTAATGATGTCTTTCATACCTCTTACTCCTTATTCTTAATATTTTTTACGTCCTTTACTATATCTTTTATTTCATAGAAATATATAAATCCTAATGGTATTAGTATTATTAATGCAAAACCTATTTTAGTTTCCATTATCTTTTCAACAATACTAAATAGAAAGAATCTATATACATATTTACCAAGTATTTGTTCTTCGTAAACCGCAGGGTCATTAGATATATTTTTAAGTCCTTTAGTATAGAATATCCTTTTACCATTTTCTTTTGATATTCCAACTATCTGATGAGTAACTATCTTACCTTTTAAGTCCCCATCCATTCCTTTAAATGTAACTATATCTCCTACTTTATAAGAACTAATTTTTTGTTCATGAACAAGTATTACATCTCCCTTTTTAATTTTAGGATACATACTATTAGTTATTATAGAGTATGTTCTATAACCAAATACACTAGGATTACCTGGAATAACTTTTTGATATGCTGTAGCTATTACAAATAATACAAGTAACATAAGTAACATTATCTTAATAACATCTAATATTTTAAGTAATACTTTCTTCATTTCTATCCTTTCTATGGTTTAATAAACATTATTTTATTTATTTTAAGTGATGTACCTTGTAATGCATTAGGTGCATCTATATCTATTTCTAAATTCCAATAATAATTTATTGTAGATTTCTTTGGAATTGTAACACTTTTACTAAAATCAAAGAAATATCTATCATCTTCATCATTATGTTCAAGTCTATCTGCAAGTTTAAATGAGAACATTTCAGGGTTAGTAGCACTCACCAATAAGTAATTTTTCATTAAGTTAATGTTTCCTGTTATCTCAGTAAAAACTATCTTTACTTTAGCAGCTACATCATTATTATTAGTAAGTTCAAATCTATATCTTTGTGTTTTACCTGGATACATCTCTTCAAGAGTAAGCAAGCTATCATCACTTTGTTGTCCTTGAAGTACATAATGATTACCTATTAAAGCATATAGCTTAACCTCGATATCACTATCTGTTATATAGAAATCTCTATTATATTCAATATTTTCTCCTAAAGAAGGTTCAGTTTGCATCCATGCATACGCAACACCTATTAATAAAATTATAATTAGTACATTTAACATTATTGATATATTCTTTTTCATATTAACCCCCAAATGTTACTAAAGTAGCATAACTCTCAGGTGATACTCCAACCACTTCAGCAATTCTAACATATACACTTTGATATCCAGTAAATTGCTGATTAGGATCAGTTACCTTGGTCCATACTGTATTTTTATCATTAGTAGTAGCCCATTCCATAGTAGTATCAAGACCACTTATTGTATAGTTAGCATTTCCTGTTAATGAAGGAGCAGCAAGTAACTCATTAGCACTACCAAACTTAAATAACACATTTACTATTGAAGAAGCAAGAGCATTCGTACAGTCTATATCTCCTCCTTCTAACCATATTTTTAAATTAATTTGCATTCTTGAATTCTTTGGAATAGTGAACAACACTTTATTTAAATCTATATTATCAGAGTCACTACTTCCTCTTCCACCATCTTTAAAACTAAAGTCACGTACTAACTGATTAGTAGAATAATCACTCGGTATATTTCCAAATGTAAACTTACCAGTCTTTATTATAGCCTTAGTTGTATAAGCATCAGTAATACCATTCTCAGGTGTCTTACCAAATATAATAGTTGATGTTGAATTACTTGATGTAGGATAAGTAATCGCAAGTCTTAAAGCATCCCATGCAGGTCCAGTAATACTTGTATCTCTATGTATATATACATGTTTAGGATAGTCTTCAGTTTGTAAATAGAAAGTAAAATCAACATAACCATTCTCAATCATACGACTAACACTACCATCCCCACTAGGTAATAATATAAATTCAGGGTCAGTCATAGATAAACCTTCATTAAAGTCTATCGTATAAAAGTTAGCTGCATCTACACTAGATACTTGTTTAAGCTCAAACTCATCAAAATTATCTAACATACTATTTAAGTTAACAACACTACGAGCAGCAGAATCAGGTTGAAGTTTAATAACAAGTCCTTCCGCAGCACTTACCTGTATATTAGAAAGATTTATTTGAGGGTTTGATCTATCTTGAAACCAAGCATAACTTGTCATAAATAATATAATAGTAAATCCAATCAATAAAATAACCTTAATAATTATCTTCTTATTCATCATGCACCTCCTCTAAAATCAAGAGTAACAGCCTTAGATGCAAGATAATCACTAGTCTCTTTATATCTAACATAGACAACACTATTAAATTTAACCTCATTAGTATAACTTACATAATTAACTCCATCAAGTGAATACTCCATAGTATTATCTATTCCATCAATTGTCTTACTAGTCATATTCGCACTTACATTAGGAACACTATCATTTTCTTCCTTAGTAAGTCCAACAAATGATAAATTAATTTTAAATTTACCACCTTTTAAAGCACTAACAGCATCTCTATCATTTCCTTCTACCCATACTCTAACCTTAAGAAGTGCCTTCTTTTCAACACCATCCTCTGTATCAATAGAAAATAACGAATTATCTCCATTAGCCATCTTTTCATCATAAGAGGCGCGCACTTCGTCCTTTAATACATCTATCTCTTCTTCACTAAAAGAACTTCCATCTACCTTAATATATTTATAATTTTGACTACTAGTTGAATCAATCTTAGCTGTATACCATCCATCACTTTCACTTATTTCATACCCTTTATTAGGTGCCCACACTAAAGATGGTTTACTATCAAGAACATACTCACCACTATCACTATCATAATTATATTTTATAAAAGCAACCCTTACAGAACCAGCTATTAAGTCTCTACTAAAG
>CAKONA010000012.1 GCA_934096785.1 uncultured Bacilli bacterium
TGATTTACTTTTGAAGCTCCTGCATCATAATCTATTGGAAATATATTAGCATTTGGATATAACATTCTAAGTGTTCTAATTGTGCCTTTACCTACTATATGGTTTGGAAGACATCCGAATGGTTGAGCACATATAATGTTGTTGTATCCGTTTTCGATTAGTTCTGCGACTTCTCCTGGTAAAAGCCATCCTTCTCCCATGTTAACTCCTCTATCTATAATGTTGTCTGCTAACTTTTTGATTCTCTTAAATGGAGTTGGACAGACAAATTCAGGATATGGTTTTAGTGCTTCTTCCATGTCTTTTTCCCATGATGATGCGATAGTCTGTACTGTTTTTCCTGAATACATTTTTATTCTATTTTTACCATAGTACTTGTGATTAATCTCTCCATCAGAAAAACAGAATTCAAAGAATGCGAGTACTCCTGGTACCATGAATTCACATCCTTCTTTAAGTAGAAATTCTTCTAAATTGTTGTTACCAAGAGGAGAATATTTTACGTATATCTCCCCTACGATACCAACTTTTTTAAGATTTTTCTTTGCTCTTTTTATCTCATGAAAACTTTTAGCAATGTCTTTAAGATTCTTTTTCATGTCTCTATTATTAAGACTTTTCTTTGATGCGAAGTCTGTTGTTAGTTTATTAATCCAGTAATCTACTAGCTTATCAGTTTCACCTTTTTTCTTTTCGTATGGTTTTGTTTGATTCTTTAAAAGCATTATGAAGTCTCCATAGATAATTGCTCTTAAGGACATATACATCATCATTGGAGTTAGTTTAAATCCACTACATTTTTCAATATTACTTGTGCTTACTGAGATAACTGGAATGTAATCATATCCCATGTTTTCTAGTGCTTTTCTAAGTAAACAAATGTAATTAGATGCTCTACAACCACCACCTGTTTGAAATTGAATTAATGCTATCTTGTGTGTATCATAATCCCCACTTTTAATGGCATATAGTTGTTGTCCAATCGCACATATAGCTGGATAGCAAATGTCATTATGTAGATAGCTTAGTCCTGTATCAATGACTTCTTTTCCATTATAGTGAAGTACTTCTACATTGTATCCATATATTTCAAATACTTTAGTTAGAAGTCTCATATGTATTGGAAAGATGTCTGGTGCTAAGATTGTATGAGTTTTTTTCATTTCTTTTGTAAATTCTGATGTCATATATGTTCCCTTTCATTTAGTTTTTCTTTTCTTTAAAGATTTTTACTGATGTGATAACTGTTATTAAACTAAGAATACCTTCTACTAAAAGGTTAGCTCCAAGTAATATAGTTAATACCATTCCGCTTTCACTAGGTTTTACCATTAATGTGATTCCACAAATACATGCAAGTATTGCGAATATTAAGATTAAGTACCATTCACGGATACCAAACTTACGTGCATCATTTGCGATATGCATTTTGAACATACTATCTGTGAATATTGAAAGTCCAAGTGCGATACAGATGAAGTTAATGAATCCGGTTGGACGTATTAATATGATTATACCAAGTACGATAAGTAAAATACCGAATGGTAAATCATATTGGAATGCTAAACGATATAGGTCATTTGAGAAGTAACCAAATAGTTTAATCATACCAAATGCGATTAGTAAGATTGCACACATTATAACTAGTAATGTTTGTGAGAATGCAGGATTAATCATAAGTACAAGTCCTAAAATGCATAGAATGATAGACATAACTATGTAACTTGTTTTAGCTATACGTATAAATTTACTCATCTTAGTTCCTCCTTTCCATTATATAAATAGTATAACCTTTGAAATTAATTTTTTAAATGGGCAGTTTTGGTTTAGTGTTTAGTTTTTAGACAAATGAAGTGAAATGCACAAAAAAAAGAATATTAACTTTGATGTCTTTCGATGAACTCTAGTAATATTTCTTTAGTTATTTTTGTGTAAATTAAGTATTCTTTTATGTATTCTTCATCTAAGTTTCTAGATAGCCAATCAACGCAGAAACCGAAGAATTGGCACTTGATGAAACTTATTAGAAACTGTTTATCCTTTTGACTTATGTTCATATCTTTTGTTATTGAGTTTATTAGTGTTCTTACGGTGTATTCGCATGTGTCCATTATGAAACGTTCATAGATATTTTTGTCTAGATGTTTGTAGATATTTAGTATTGTCTTTTTGTTTTCAAGTGTATATTTGATTGCAACTTCGACAGCGGTATCTATTGAATCTATAGTTGGATAGTTTTTGATTAAAACATCAGTTTCTTCGGTGATTACACTTTCTAGTAAGTCATTTATGTCTTCGTAGTGATAATAAAATGTATTTCTGTTTACGCCACATTCGTCCACTATGTCTTTGACTGTTATTTGATTAAATGGTTTTTCTTTTAGTAGTGATATGAATGTGTCTTTGATTGCTTTTTTAGTAAAGTTTGCCATAATGTTACCTCATAAAGTATTATACAATAAGTTTATGAATATTTCAAAATATATGGTATACTCTATGTAGAGGTGTATTCCATGAAAATGTATGATTATGATAAGATTATTAAGAAACTAAAGCTTGATGAAGTTAGTGATGAAGTGAAACTCGAAAGATTAGAAAAGTGTGTGTCAGAGAGATATGATACTTTGATTAGGTTTTATAATTATTATTTGAGTTTGAATAAAGATAATGATGATGAGTATAGCGGTCATATTAAAAGTATTAAGAATAGTAAGGCTAAGACTATAAATGGATATTTAGATTTAATAAAGAAAATTGTTAATACTACTAATGTGATAGCTGGTAAGACTATTTCACTTAATACTGAGATACATAGAAAAGAAAAAGAGAAAAGAAAGAAAAAACATGGAATACTAAAGACAATGTTATTTGGTTCTTTATTTAAAGATAAGAAAGTTAAGTGTACTAAAGAATTTAGTTTTGAAGAAGAAGAACTTGAAGATGATGACTTTCATTTTGAAGATCCTGATTAAAAATAAAGAGATTGTAAATTTACTTTATGTTTACAATCTCTTTTACATTGATATGTCTTTTATAACAGTATGCATTCTTGGATGATATCCTTTCTTAGAATAGAAATTGAATGCATTTTTGTTATAGGCAAATACATCTATAATGATATGAGTACAGTCTTTAGATTTAAAGTATTCTTCGATTTTGTCCATTAAAAGGTTTCCAACTCCTTTACTTCTTGTGTTTTTGCTTACGATTAGTTCTGTAACTTCTCCTCTTCTTGGACATTTGTAATCTAGATAATCATACTCTTTATATGGAAAGATGCATCCCATTATTAGACCTACTACTTTGTTATTATCTATTGCTAGGTAGCATTTGCCTTCGTTTTCGTTTACATCTTTTAAATCTAATAGAGCCATTTTATCTCTATAGTCATCATGTAATCTATCTAAATTGTCTTCATCTATTGAGATGATGTATTCTTCTAATTCTACTAATAAGTCTTTTACATCTTCTAAATATTTCTCTTCGTATTCAATTATGTTCATTTTACCTCTTTGTCATTTTCAGTTATTCCATTTGGGAATGATAGGATGCTTGTTTTGTTCTTGAAGAATTTTATTATTAGGTCTGTTGCTTTTCCTTTTTTGTTTTCTCTAAATACATCGTGTGTTATTTTTTCTAACATTACTAGTTTCTTTAAGTTGTTTTGAACACTACTGTAAGCGTAATCAACTGATTCTTGAGGAACTATGAAGTCTGCGGTACCTCTAAATATTAGTGTTGGTACTTTTACATCTTTGATATTGTCTTGTAGGTCTTTTACTATTTTAAAGAATTCTACGTAGCAGTTAGCTGGTAGTTTTAGTAATCTATTTGTTACTAGTCCTGCGCCATATTCTTCAAATATTTTTGGTGTTGAAGTAAGTGCGGTGTTGATATTAAATTTTGTGTTTTCAAAACCACTTATTCTAAATGCTGGAGCTACTAGAACTAATTTTTTTACTTGTGGATATTTTGATGCTACATATGAAGCTAGTACTCCACCCATAGAGTGACCTATTACATATATATTTTCGTATCCATTTTTTATTAAGAATTCCATTTCACTATCTACTTTTTTAACCCAGTCTTTGTATGTTATTTTCTTTTTAAAGTCACCATCATGTCCAGGTAATGTGAATGTAAATACATCATAGTTGCCAATTAACTCTAGTCTATGTGTTAGGTATTCTTGGTCGTATACTCCTCCTGCGAAACCATGAATTACTAATATTGCTTTTCTAAATAATTTCATATGATCACTTCCTTATTAACATTCTATCATATTTATTTGTTACTTTCTATTATCTCTTCTATTGCATGTGTCAAACTTTCATCTTCATCATCTTCGATTACTGTCCAGATTGGTTTATTGTTTTCATCTAAGACAGGTACTAGTTCTAACTCTCCTTGATTGTTTACTATTTCTAGTTTGTCTTCTACGATGCCTGTACAAAGGAAATAGTCGTATGAGAAGACTTTTTCAATTAGATTCTTTGTATTGTTTTTGTGTGATATTTTATAGAATCTTATGTAGTTCTCATTTCTTATTGCTAGTAAAACTGCATACATGTGTTTACAGAAGAATTCACATGGACAGTTACAGTAAAGTTGAAGTTTCTTTTCTTCTTCATTGTATCTTACTATAACAAGGTAGTCTTGTGTTCCTTCTACTACTGCAAAATATCTATCATCTATTTTTTCTAGAAATAATACGCTATCATTATAATAATATTCTTCTCCACGTTCAATGATTTTAGGTGCGAATATTTCATCAATATCATCATTGAATAAGTCAAATGAGAATTCTTTTTTATACTCGTATTTAGTTGTTTGATGTGTTAGACTTGATATCATTTGGTTGAAGAAACAGTCTAACTTGCTTGGTAGATTTTGGAATATGAAAAGAAGAATATTATAGACATAGACTACACTTTCTGGTATGTATGTGTTAAACATTACATGTACTTTTTCCATGTCTTCTACATTTACATCTAAAATTACTATTCCTTTTTCAGCGAGATTTTCTTCTACGTATGTATAATCAATATCTTTTAGATTGTGCATATTGTCTATAAATATATTTATCTTATCTTCTGGAATGTATTCTGTACTTATATATTTATCTATGTGTTTTGTATCAGTTAGAGATAAATCAAACCAACTAAGTTTGTATGTCTTTGTACTTTTTAGTTTGTCTATTCTAATGTAAAGACTATAAGACTCATAGTCGTAGAGTGTTAATTCTAAAAGATTTTTGTCTTTCTTAAAGTATTGTTTGATTGCATTTAGTTTTTTGTCTATTTCTTTATTCATAATTTGATTCCTTTAAATATGTCGCAAGTGATATGTCAGCTGGTGCGAGATTGTATGTAAGTAGGTCTTTAATGTCTATCCATTTGTATTCATAGTGATCATGTAGTGTTATGTTTCCACTTACGTACGTGCACTCATATAGTCTTAGGTCAACTGTTTTAGTGGGATAAATGTGAACTGTATTTGTTATGTATTTTTGTGCTTTGATTGTTATCATGAATTCTTCATTAATTTCTCTTTCAATTGCTTGTTCTTCTGTTTCGTTTGGTTCAACTTTTCCTCCTGGAAACTCCCATTTGCCTAGAACACTATCGTTTCCTGTACTACGTCTTGCGATTAATATTTTATTATCTTTTTTTAATAGTGCTGCGACTACTATAATGTTTTTCATTTTTCATCCCCCTTAAATTATAGCAAAACAAAAAGAGTATTTCTACTCTTCGCTAGTGTTTTCTTCTAAAGTATTTTGTTCTTTTAGTTTGTCGAACATGTCAGACATTGTTTTGTTGTTGTGAGTTAGTTTTTTTATTGTTAGGTCTTCTGCTTTGTTGTTAGCAAGTCTTAGGTTATCATCTGTTTTAAGTAGATGTTCTTTTGTTTTTTGAAGATGGTCTATTGTTTTATCTATCTCTTCGATTGCTTTTTTGAATCTTTCGCTTGCTAGACGATAGTTTCTTCCGAAGCCTTCTTTAAATAGATTTATGTTTTCTTCAAAATGTGTGATGTCTATGTTTTGATTCTTTATAAGTTCTAGTTCTTTTCTGTATTCTAATGATTTGTTTGCTAGATTTCTAATTAGTGTGATTAGTGGTATAAAGAATTGTGGTCTTATTACATACATTTTCTCATATAGGTGTGATACATCTACTATACCATCGTTGTAGTAATCATTGTTTGCTTCTAAGAGTGAAACTAGAACTGCATATTCACATTTCTTTTCTTTTCTATCTTTATCTAGTTCTTTTAAGAAGTCTTCGTTTTTGTGTTTTGTTGATGTTGTGTCTGCTTCATTTTTCATTTCAAACATGATTGAAACAATTTCGTTTCCTTCATCATCGTAATCTCTAAATATAAAGTCTCCTTTTGAACCTGTTCTTGCATCGTTGTCTTTGTCAAAGTAAGCGTTTTTGAATAATGGTCTTAGTCTATTAAATTCAGTACTGCAGTGTTGTTCTAAAGATTCGCCTATCATTTTAGTTGATTGTTTTGCTTTAAAGTCTTTATAGTATGCGATTTGTTCATCTTTATCTTTTAATTTTGATTCGTATGACTCTTTGATTGTTGTCTCTTTTAGTTCATGTTCTTTTGTGATAAGAGATAGTTCACTATTTAAATTTGAAATTGTTTTGTCTTTTTCAGAGATTGCTTTTTGAATTTCAAGTTCGCTTTTAGATGCTTGAAGTGCGATTTTGTTTTTTAATTCTGATATTTCTAAGTCACGTTTTGAAAGTTTTTCTGTATACTCTTTTTCTAATTTTGATGATGTTTCTTGCTCTTTTGATTTAAGTTCATTTTTAAGAGTTGCGATTTCAAGGTCTTTTTTGTTTAGTGATGAAGTTAGTTCTTCTCTTATGTGAGCTTCTGCTAGTTTAATACTACTTTCTTTGTCTCTTTGATGTTCTAGTTCTTTTGAATGTATTTCTTTTTCAAATTCTTTGTCTCTTATTTGTTTTACTACTTTGTCGTAGTCACTTTCATCTATTTGGAATACTGTTCCACAGTTTGGGCATTTTATTTCGTTCATTTTGTTACCTCCTTGTTAATGATTTTCTTTTAATATTATAACATAATTAAAAAGAATTCTAATTGTTAAAACTAAAATTCTTTTATTTATTTTTCATATATTTTGCTACATTTTGAGCTGATGTTTTTCCTACTTGAGATAAAGATGCTGCTGTTAAATGAACACTGTTATTAATTATTTTATCTCCGTCTTTTAATTCTTCTAAAGCAAATATTTCTTTATATTCATTTTTGTATGCTGTGTATCCTAAGTCTGAACCTAATATAATGTCAGAATTATTGCTTATTAGTTTTTCTTGTTCATTATGTATCTTTTCTACATATTCATCTTTTTCTTTTTTCTTAGATATTTCTATTGATGTTTCTACAATTGCTCCGAATGTTAAGCCTAAATCTTTCTTTAAGTAATTATGTACTTTCATATATGTATTATAGTATTTGTTTTCTTTTGAAAGTTCTTCTGTAGCATCTGAGCATCCTTGATACATTATGTAGAACCTATTTACTACTCTGTAGCCATTATGTTCTAAGTAGTCTACTGCGCTTAGATATTTTTCTTTTGTAGCTTCATAGATGTATTGTTTATCATTATATTCTGCGTCTGTACTTGGAAGGAAGTTTGCGATTGGTTCTCCTCCGTTAGCTGCCATAACTGATACCATTTTGTTTCCTGTTTCTTCATAATATGTTTTAGCAAACTGTGGTATCATGTTTGTTCCATATGAAGCAAGAAGTGAATAGTATTTGTATGAAGAATCATAGTGTTTTAGTGAACCATTTATGTATGTTGACTTTTCTCCTAGAACTTTTGTCTTTGATGTTATTTCTTCTAGAGTACCTTTGTTATTCTTACCTATTTTGTAGTCGAATGCTACATTTTCAGGTACTTGTACACTTACATAGTTAAATGTTTTGTATTCATCTATGATATCTTTATCTATATATTTTGAAATGTCTCTTGTATCTTTTGATTCTTGTTCATATTTGTACATTCCAGTGTAACCTACCATGTTTGATTGACCAATGAATAAGACTAAGTCTATGTCTTCAGCCCATATAGCGTATAAATCTATTACTTTAGATTCTTTTTGTTCATCTATCTTTTTATCGTATACTTTGTTTAACCATTTGTCTTCAATTTCTTCATTAATATCAAAATCTTCTGTTCTTGAATCTTTTTTGGTTGACCAACCTAGTAGTTTCTTATTTTTATTCCAAGATGTGAAATCATATTTCTTATTGTTGATTGTTCCATATTTACTGTTTTCTTTTTCTACTACTAATTGTTTAAGTTCTATTGTATCATTATCATTAAGATTTCTATGATAGATTATTGTTATATATTTTTTAACTTCAAGTTCTACTTCTGCGACTTTTACATCTAGTGATTTAGCTGTGATTTTAGTTTTACCTGCTTTGATAGCAGTTACTTTACCAGTCTTATCAACTGATGCGATACTATCATCTTCACTTGTCCACACTAGATTCTTAGTGTCACTATTTGAGTCAATCTTTATACTTATAGTTTCTCCTTCTTTAAGTGATGATTTTGCCTTTTCAGTGTCTTTATTATCTTTTATAGTTAGAACTGAAATCATCTCACTTTTAGAGAAATCTATGTTGACTTTACAAGTGTTTTTATATTTAAAACTTAAAAATATAATTGAAGTTAAAACTGATGTTATGAACACAGTTATAATTAAAATTGTTGCTTTTATTTTATCATTCATTTTTTACACCCTAACATTTAAAATTTTATCATAATTGAGAGTTGTGTTCAATAATGAATGTTATAGTTGACAAAGAAAAAGCAGAAATAATTTCTACTTATCTTATTATAATTGATTCAAAATACTTTTCTTTAAATTCAGTTTATCTTTCGTATTCTTTTCTCATTTCAATAGGTGTCCATCCATTATTGGTCCATACTCTTGTATTATTATATATTTCAATCAAATAATCTAGTATTTCCTGAGCATTGTTTTCTGTAACTTCTACCCCATAATCTTCTAGCATATTAATAGTTCCTCCAATAAATTTATTTCCTAATCTATACATTTTTGAAATAGTTAAAATAATTTCTTCTATTTCTTTATTTGAAATGCCTTTTTTTCTTAGATATTTTTTAAATTTATTTTTTGAATCATTTTCTTCATAATAATTATCGTCTAAATACTTTAGTAAATCATCAATTTTTATTGGTTTTCTTTTTATTTCTAACTGTCTACCAATAATATCTTCTAGGATTGGTTCTAATTCTCTATTTTCAAGTATTGAATTAGCAAAATATAAATTATGATCTACATCAATTTGTACTATACCATCACTTCTTTTACAAAAATATAATGCATTATTAGGCATATCTAAGTCTTCGCCATTTCCATAATATAGACTATAATAATAATCCAATTCTGCTCGAGATACTACACCATATAATTCAACCATTGCTTGTATTAAGTTATGAACTTTAGTGTTTTCATCAATTATTTTTTCATATCTCTTTAAATCGATTTTTTTAATTACATTATAAACATCATCTGTCATAGAAATATAGAATTTATTATCTCTTTTAAATATGAAGACAAGACCTAATGCATAAAGAAAATGATATTGTTCCATACTAATTTTATTATTTTGTATTGTTCCATTATTGTCTAATAACTGTTTTAGTAAATCAAATTCTTTATCAATAAATCTTTCTATAACTTCGCTTAATTTATCTTTGTTTGTAAGAGTATCATATATAATATCAACAAGTTCTTTCTTTCTTCTTTTACTCATACCACTAACAAAAAACAATTTACCTATACCTTTTAAATCTTCCCCTGCTAATGCATTAAGTATTTTTCTTAAATCTTTCACAATTGGCGCATCTGGTGCATTTTGTAGATTGATTTGTTCTTCAGATGTCATTTCCATTAACATATCTTTTATTATTCTTTTAATTTCTGTTGGAACATAATAAGAATAATAGCCTTCGTCATAATATACAAATACAAATAAGTCTTCTATATCTTGATCGTATGCTGTCATACATTCTGAATTCTCATTCTCAAGTAATCTTGCAAAATAAATTTGAGTATATATATCATTTTTAAACATATTTAAAGTTGTTTCAAAACTTTCAATAATATAGTCTTTTAATTCGTTAATATTTTTTAATCCATACTCCTCTAATTTTTCATTTATTATCTTCTTGTCTAATTGCTTTAATGACGATAATAAATCTCTTTTTCCTCTTTTTACTAAATACTTCTCATACTTCATATGTGCACTCCTATTTCAAATATTTTTTTATTAAATCCTGGGCTAACTTTTCACCCTCTTTAGTTAATGTAACTGATCTGTTTTTATATTTACTTGGAAACAAGTATCCTTTATTTGTTAACTCATTAATAGCATCAAAAGAATAACCTTTCCAACATTGTTTGAAACTTTCTTCTAAACAATTTGAATCATCTTCCCATGATGTTAGATACATTAACAATAATGTTAATTCTTCAATATTTTTTTCCATTCATATAACCTACTCTCTATAATTTCTAATCGCCTTATTTATTTGATTTTTTTATAAATACATAACGCAATTTTCGCCTTTCTACTCGAATTATACCATATTTAATAATTTTAGCAATGAATAAGTATTATATTTTTAAGATTCCCAAGTTTGACAGTTCTTTATAAAAAATCTCTTCTAGGCACCGAAAAACCTAGTTTTTTTATAATTTAGTACTTGCGTACCATTGTGGAGTGTTGCATAATATTGATGTAAGGTGAGATAAATATGAGACTTAAAACTTCTAAATCTAAAAACACTACATTGTTTTATATTATTAAAGATTATACTAAAAATGGTAAAAGATCTACAAAAATTGTTAAACGTATTGGTAATTTAGATGATGTTAAAACAATGGCTGGAAACCAAGATTATAAAATTTGGTTGAAAGAATATGTAAAATCCTATAACGAAGAGCATTGTCATAGTGAAACAGTAATTATTAAAAAGAATAACAAAAAAATTATTCCTATAAATACAAATGTTTTATATAATGTTGGTTATTTATTTTTAAAAAACATATATAACAAATTGAAACTTAATAAAATTTGCGATTATATCAAAAATAAATATAAATTTCAATTTGATTTAAATGAGATATTATCTTATTTAATTTTTGCTAGAATTATTTATCCATCGTCAAAATTAGAGACTTATAAACAATGCCAAAATTTTATAGAGCAACCTAAATTCAAATTACACGATGAATACAGAGCTTTAAGCTATATCGCAGAAAATATGGATTTTATTCAAGAGCAACTATTTAACAATAATAAAAATGTTATCAATAGAAATTCAAATATTATTTATTATGACTGTACAAATTATTTTTTTGAAATAGATAATGAAGATGATATAAGAAAATATGGAATATCTAAAGAACATAGCCCTAACCCAATCGTTGAAATGGGACTATTTATGGATGGCAATGGTCTTCCTCTATCTTATAATATGTATCCAGGTAACATGAATGAGCAAATAACATTAATTCCAGAGAAATCAAAAATAATTAATAATTTTAAAATGGATAGTACCAAAATTATTTTATGTACTGATATCGGATTGGCTTCAGATGAAATAAAAAAATACAACATTAAAAATAATCGTGCATTTGTAATAACTCAATCACTAAAAAAATTAAAAGACATATATAAAAAGCAAGTTTTTGATAATTCCAATTGGAGAATATCAGGAGATTTAAGAAATACATACAATATATCTGAAATAGCTAATAATGAGGAACTTAAAGAGAAATATTACAATACTTTGTTTTACAAAATAATTGAAACTGAAACAAAATCAGTTAAACAAGATTTAATTGTAACATTTAGTTTTAAAAATTTTGACTACAATAGAAATATTAGAAATAACCAAATTGAAAGAGCAAAAAAAGCAATTGAAAACGGGAGTGTTAAAAG
>CAKONA010000013.1 GCA_934096785.1 uncultured Bacilli bacterium
GTATTGTCTGTTATTATTTTGCATCTAAGTGAATTGTTGTTTTCACAATTCTTATCCCATCTTGCAGTTGTACCCTCTATTTGAAGAACACCACTAAATGATTTACCTTGATTCTCTTTTTGATTTTGGTTTGTATCAATAAATGAAACTGTAAGCGTGTATGTATGAGTTACTCCTGTTGGAAGTTCAATATTGTCTTTAATATTTCTATCGTATGCTGCTTCTTCTGTTACACCTGAACATGTTCCTGAACTACTAGTACAAGTAAGTTTAATAGTTAGCTCATCATTAGTGATTGTATTGTTGAACTCTTGCCAATTTATTTTATAATATACTGTATCTGTTCCAGTGTTCTTAACTGTAAATGTCTTTGTAGTTGAACTACCTGGTTTAGCATTTTCTAGTACTATTTGTTTGCCATCTGTGAAATCTATTTTTAGTGTTGCTGTTGAACTAATTATATTTTTTGACGTGTCATTTCCTTTTATGTTTGTACTAAACCAAGCATATGTAACTGTTGTTAAAAGAGTTAGTCCAACTAGAACACCTAAAATTGTAAGTATTAATTTCTTTTTATTCATGTTATCTATTCTCCTATAGATATTATATAAAATATTACCCCCCCCGCAAGCGAATTTTTGTTTGCTTTTGTTTGGCTAATACATTAGTAGAGATGTACCTATTATTATTATGATGATGCCTAGTAGTTGTTTTTTTGATAAATGTTCTTTTAGGAATATTTTAGAAAATATAATTGAAACTACTAGGCTTAGTTTTTCTATTGGGAATACTATACTGGCTTCGCCTATTGAAAGTGCTTTAAAGTAAAATAGCCATGAAAGTGATGTGGTTAGTCCTGATAGGATTATGAATAGTAGATTCTTTTTTGTGATTTGTTTTATGGTTTTGTATTTCTTTTTGGATATAACAATGATGGTTAGTATTACCATGACTACTAAAGTACGTAGAAATGTAGTTGTGTCTGTGTACCTTTTGTCTAGTCCTATCTTACTTAGTATTGTCGTTGTAGATGTAAATATGGCTGTCAATACAGCGTAAAGAATCCATTTGTTGGATTCTTTATAATCGGTAGAGGTTTTATTTATTGAAATGAAAGTGCCAGATAATATGAGAATCATTGATACTACTTTTATACTTGTTATTGGTTCATGGAGGAGTATGTAAGAAAGTAACAGTGTTAATATGATACTTGTTTTGTCTATTGGTGTTACTTTACTTACATCTCCTAGTGCTAAAGCTTTGAAATAGCAAATCCAAAGTAAAGTATTAGAAATACCTGATAATAATATAAAAAGATATGTTTTAGAAGATAATACTGTTATATTACTTAGACTATTATTAAAGATAAGTATTATAAAAATGAACAATGATATAACTATTGTTCTTAGAAATGTAGCAAGTAATGAGTCAATGTTGTTGATACCATTTTTTGCAAATACTGATGTTAGTCCTGAAAATAATGCTGCTAGTAATGCATAGATTATGTACATGTGTTTCACCTAGTAGTAGTATGTCTAATTAATTTATTTTCATACAAAAAAAGCTAAGACTATAAAGCCTTAGCGAATTCTATTTCTAGGATATCTAATAGTTTTTTATCTGTTACTGTTTTAATAATTGTGTTTATTCCTTCAGTAGAAGATTCTACTATTTGGATTTCTTCTCCATTAGTACTTACTAAATACATGTATTTTCTACCTTTGTATTCTATTTCTTTTACTACTGCGAACTTTGTGTTATCTAATTCTAAAACTTTTATTTCTTCCATTATTTACCTCTTATTTTATCCATTTCTTGGTCATGTTCGTGTTCTAATACTATGTTAGTGTATCTTTCATCTTGTTTTACTATTTCATTTATTTCTTGTTCTATTTCTTTGTTTCTATTACATTCTTCGCAATGTGGATCTGAACATCTTTTTGGAATAGCATTAATGAAACCATCTATTATCCATTCTAGGTTTTTATCTGGATATGCTTGATAACATAGTTCTTGGTCATCTAAAAGTTTACTTATACTACCTTCTTCTAGTTTATCATGTGTACTTCTATATTCTTTATCCATTGTAACAATAGCACTATTGTATTCTCTTCCTGTTTTGAAGTCAGCTAATTCATCTGCAAAGATGTATCCTAAAGCACCTGTACCTAGTGTTCCAGCTACTAAGCCTGTTATTGCTGCTTTTTTTAATGCTTTTTCAGCAAGGTTAACAACTTTTCTAATGTCTATAGATGTTTCTTTACTTGTTTTTGGATCAACTACATAGTATTCTTTTTTATTAAGTTCTTTTTTGAATCTATTGTAATTCATATAATCACTTCCCTACTTTCTAATAAAATCATAGCATTTAAACATGTAAAAATCAATGATCAGTGTCTTATAAGTGTTAAGTAAAATGTAAGTTTAATAAAATTTATAAGGTATCGTGTTATAATTGGATTAAGGGAGTGATATAATGTTTAAGTTTGAAAGTGATTCAAGGAAAGTACAGAAGGGACAAACTTTTATTGCTTTGAAGGGACTAACAGTTGATGGTCATAATTTTATAGAGAGTGCGATTAAGAATGGTGCTTCTAAAATTATATGTGAACGTGATATTGACGTAGATGTTCCATATTTGAAGGTGGATGATACTGATAAATATTTAAGAGAGATACTTGATAAAGAATATGGAAAAGAGTTAAATGAGATGAAACTTATTGGTGTTACTGGTACTAACGGTAAGACTACTAGTTGTTATTTAACTTATCAAATGTTACTTAATATGGGTGTTGATGCTGCTTATATTGGTACGATTGGTTATTATCATAAAGATGAACATATTGAACTTAATAATACTACACCTGATATATTAACTGTTTATAAGTTACTTATGAATGCGTATGAAAATGGTGCTAGAGTTGTTGTTATGGAAGTAAGTAGTCAAGCTTTATCATATGATAGACTTACTAATATTAATTATTCAATAATTGGATTTACTAATCTTACAGAGGATCATTTAGATTATCATAAGACTATGGAGAATTATCTTAAAGCTAAGTTATTGATTCTTGATCATTTGAAGGAGGATGCAGTAATTGTTGCTAACTCTGATGATGAAGCAAGTAAATATTTTGTGAAAGATGGACATAAGAGAGTAACATATGGATATAATGGTGACTATAAAATTATTGATTTTGAATGTAGTGCTAGTGAAACTAATTTGAAATTTGAATTTGATAATAAAACTTATGATGTGGTTGTACCTTTAACAAGTAAGTTTAATGTTTATAATTATTTAACAGTAGTATCTATTCTTAATCAATATGGATTTAGTATCGATGATATTGTTAGTAAGACTAGTATTTTAAAAGCACCTAAAGGTAGATGTGAAGCTTATAAAGTTAATGGTGGTGTGGCGGTTATTGATTATGCTCATACACCTGATGCTGTAGAAAAGGTTATTACAGCGTACAACGAACTTAAAAAGAATCGTGTTATTACTATAGTTGGTTGTGGAGGAGACAGAGACCCTAAGAAGAGACCTATTATGGGAGAGATTGCTAGTAGACTATCTGACTATGTAATATTTACTAATGATAACCCTAGAACAGAAGACCCTGAAATGATTATGAAGGATATTCTTAATGGTGTTAAAAAAGATAACTATGAAGTTATCTCAGATAGAAAGACTGCGATTAAGCATGGAATTGATATAATGGAAAAAGATGATATTCTTTTAATACTTGGTAAAGGACATGAAGACTATCAAATAATAGGTAGAGAAAAGATACATTTAGATGATGCTGAAGAAGTATTAAACTACAAAGGAAAATAATCATTAATATAATAAATAACGTAAAGAAGAATTCATGTTCTTCTTTTTATATAGCTAGACAAAGTAAAAGGGACTTATGAATCAGTCCCTTTAGTGTAATAGAAATTGTTTTATTTAATTGTGAGTTGAAGTTACTAAATTTTGTTTCTTCGTTTTTTACCTATTTATTATCATACCTCCTTCTTACATATTTAATTATACTTATGAATTGTTAAAGATTTGTGAAAATTTAATATACTTTACGTTAAATATGTTATAATGTAAATACAAAATAGATATTAGTAAATACTATTAGTGAGGAGTTTATATGATAAATGATATTATAAATGCTGATAAAGAGTTCTCTGAAAGTACTTTCTTAAGTTATGTTGATCATATATTTATTATGTTGCTTAGTGCGATTGAGAATAATGATATTGAAAGTGTAAAGCATTATTTAGCTAATGATATTTATGTTCGTTATAAAGAGATGTGTGATGAATATAAAAGTAAATGTGTTAAGCGATTATTTGATGAAAAGAATGTAAAGACTAGTAGAATAACAGGTAGTATGATTACTGATTATTTTATGACTATTGATGTTACATTGGTTGCTAGATATATGGATTACTTTGTAGATGAGAAGAATAAATATGTAAGTGGTGAAGACATGAATAGGATTCAAAAGACTTATAAGTTATCTCTTACGAAGATGAGAAAGCATAAAGATTTAGGTGAAATTAGACATTGTCCTTATTGTGGTAATTCACTTGATTTAAATAATAGTGGTGTGTGTGATTATTGTAGGAAGTCATTTAATATGGAGGACTTTGGATATTTAGTTACATATTTAAGTGAGGTATAATATGAAGAAGTCTAAGGTATTAGTGGTTATTGTTACTCTTCTTTGTTTCTTATTTAGTGGATATATGGTAGTAGCGGATACTGGATTTGATGTTGACTATAATACTGGTGGTGGTAGTAGTTATGGTGGTGGAGGCAGTAGTAACAGATATTATGATTTTGAAAGAAGAGAGAGAAATGTTAGTGGGTCTACAAATGTAAATACTCAGTTATTCTTATCTCTTATTATGATTGTGTTCTTATCTTTATTCTTATACGAGTACTTTAGAGTTTACAAAGGTAAAGGTAAAAAGGAAGACAAAAAGAATATAATAATTAATGATAACTCTAATGTATTAAAGATATGGTATGATGATGTTGAAAGTATTATTCCTTGGTTTGATAAAGATGAGTTTGGTAAAAGAGCTATAGAGATGTATTTGGAACTTCAAAATGCATGGATGAACTTTGATTATGATAAGATACGTGAACTCACTACTGATGACTTATATAATTCATATAAAAGTATGTTAGAGTCATTAAAGAAAAAGAATGAAATAAATATTATAGATGATATAAAGGTGCTTTCTTGTACATTTAAGAATGTTAAAAAGCAAAATGATAAATATAGTATTGATGCAAGTTTTGAACTTTCTTTTAGGGATTATATTATTAAGGAAGGAAGTTCAGTGATATCAAGAGGAAAGAATGTAAAGAGACTTGTCACTTCTGTTTTGACTTTTGTTAGTACTGATGGTAAATTTACTAATAAGTGTCCTTCTTGCGGGGCTGAATTGAATCCTAAGAGTCAAAGTGATAAGTGTAAATACTGTCACAGTGTTATTGTTAAAAATAAGTATGATTGGGTGATTGCTAAAAAGAAAAATATAAGTCAAAATTAAAACGTAAGTGTGTTCTTACGTTTTTTTGTTACCATTTCCAGTTTTTAATTTCTGGCATGTCTTCTCCATATTCATGGATGTATTCTTTATGTTCAATTAGTTTGTTTTTACACCATTCTGTTAGGTCTGATGCTTTATTACCAAGCTGCGGTAAATATTTAAGAGCATCTATTACTAAGTTAAATCTATCTAGTTTGTTTTGTACTTTCATATCGAATGTTGTAGTGATTGTACCTTCTTCGATGTATCCATGAACGTGCATATTTTTGTTATCTCTTTTGTATGCTAGTTGATGTATAAGATTTGGATATCCATGGAATGCGAATATTATTGGTTTATTTTTTGTGAATATACTATTGTATTCATCATTATCTAGTCCATGAGGATGATTTTCTGGACTTTCTAGTTTCATTAGGTCTACTACGTTTACTACTCTTATTTTTAATTTTGGAAAGTTTTCTCTTAGTATTTTAGTAGCGGCTAAAACTTCTATTGTTGGTGTTTCACCTGCGCATGCCATTACTAGGTCTGGTTCTTTTCCTTCATCGTTACTTGCGAATTTCCATATACCAAGTCCTTTAGTACAATGTTTTATTGCTTCATCCATTGTTAACCATTGTGGTCTTGGATGTTTTGATGCGACGATTACATTTATATAGTTTTTACTTCTAATGCAGTGGTCAAAGCATGATATTAATGTATTCGTGTCAGGTGGTAAGTATATTCTTACGATATCTGCTTTCTTTGTTACGATATGGTTTAGGAATCCTGGATCTTGATGTGTAAAACCATTGTGATCTTGTTGCCATACATATGAAGAAAGAATGTAGTTTAATGATGAAATGTCTCTTCTCCATGGAAGACTCTTTGTTACTTTTAACCATTTAGCGTGTTGGCTTGCCATTGAATCAACTATTCTTATGAATGCTTCGTAGCTGTGGATAAATCCATGTCTTCCAGTTAAAAGGTAACCTTCTAGCATTCCTTCACATAAGTGTTCTGATAGGACTGAATCTATTACTCTTCCATATGGATTAATGAACTCATCATAGTCGTATCTAATTCCATTCCATTGTCTATTTGTTACTTCAAATACATGGTTTAATCTATTTGAAAGTGCTTCATCTGGTCCGAATATTCTAAAATTCTTTTTATCTTCGTTTAGTTTTATAATGTCTCTTATGAACTTACCTAGTTCCATCATATCTTGGCTTGTTACTTCACCGGGACTCTTTATGTCAAGAGCATAGTCTCTAAAATCTGGAATGTTTAATTCTTGAAGTAGTTTTCCTCCATTAGTGTGTGGATTCATACCCATTCTTTTGTCGCCTTTTGGAGCTAATTCTTTTAGTTCTCTTTTAAGTGTTCCATTTTCATCAAATAGTTCTTCTGGTTTATAGCTTTTCATCCATGCTTCTAGTACTTCTACATTTTCTGGATGTTCTTTGTTAACAGTGATTGGTACTTGATGTGATCTAAATGTTCCTTCAATTTGTTTTCCATCTATTATTTTTGGTCCACCCCAACCTTTTGGTGTTTTTAATATTATCATTGGGAATGTAGCTCTTTTATTAAGTCTTGTTTTGTCTTTTATGATTTCAATGTCTCTTATACATTTATCTAGTGTGCTTGCCATTTTTTCATGTAGTTTTGCTGTTGTGTTTGCTTCTACTATATAAGGGTCCCATCCGCATCCTTCAAAGAATTTAATTAGTTCATCTTCTGGCATTCTTGCGAATATTGTTGGGTTTGCGATTTTATATCCATTTAGATGTAGAATCGGAAGAACTATTCCATCTGTAAGTGGATTTAGGATTTTATTTAGGTGCCAAGATGCTGCGAGTGGTCCTGTTTCTGCTTCTCCATCTCCAACTACACATGCTGCGATTAAGTCTGGATTATCAAGGACTGCTCCGAAAGCATGAGATAAACTGTATCCTAGTTCTCCTCCTTCATTGATACTACCAGGTGTTTCTGGAGCTACATGCGAACTTATTCCTCCTGGAAAACTAAATTGTTTAAATAATTTCTTCATACCACTTTCATCTTCAGTGATACTTGGATATATTTCTGTGTAGCTTCCTTCAAGATAAGTGTTTGCTACCATTGCTTGTCCACCATGACCTGGTCCTGATATATAAATCATATCTAAATTATTCTTCTTAATTATTCTATTTAGATGAACATAAATAAAGTTTTGACCAGGAGCTGTTCCCCAGTGGCCTACTACATTTGGTTTAATATGTTCAAGAGTTAGTTTCTCTTTTAAAAGAGGATTATCTTTTAAATAGAGTTGTCCCACTGATAAGTAGTTACATGCTCTATAATATGCATCTATTCTTTTTAATTCTATATCACTTAGTGTTTTCATTATTGCCTCCTATTATATATATTTTACAATAAATCTTACTGAAAAAAAAGAGTTCTATAAAACTCTTTCACATAAATCTTCATATTTACTACCATGAGGTGTTATTACTAAACTTCTTGTGTTTTCATCAATCATTTTGAATTTGATGTCTAATCTGTTCTTAGGTAAGATGTCTTCGATTAAATCAGCCCACTCTATTATACAAACGCCACGTTTAGTGAAGTATTCTTCTATACCGATGTCTTGTTTAACATCACTAAGACGATATACGTCCATATGAAACATTGTCATTTCTCCACCATCATATTCCTTAATAATATTAAATGTAGGAGATGTAATATTTTCATTTATACCTAGTGCTTGCGCGAAGGCTTTGGCAAAAACTGTTTTACCACTACCTAAATCTCCGATAAGACATATTACCATATTAGGAAATTTTTCTGACTCAATATTTTGAGCTATTTCGATTGTTTCATCTTCTGAATAAGTTGTTATTTTATATTGCATATATATCACCATATTCATTGTATCATTAATAGAAAAATATATACAAGTATTTTTGTATATTTTACATTTTCTTGATTAAGTAGTCTATACGTTAGTATTTTTAATTACATACAATAGTCTAGGAGGAAGATAAAATGTTATATGATGAAAATAATAATTATTTTGTTGTTTCAAATGAGACAGAATATGAGTATGATATAGATAAATATGTTAATAAGAGTAAGTATAATGATATAGATATAAATATAGATAGTATTAATTTTAATAGAGATGAGAGTCTTTATGAAGTGTATGAAGGATTTAATAAGGGTAATATGTTTAAGGATATGTATTCTAAGTATAAGAATCATGTTTATAAGATGAAGGTTAGTAATGAAAGAGATATGTTGCTTTATAAGATTCAGATGTATAATTTTGCGATTAAGGATATGAATTTGTATTTAGATATTCATCCAGATGATAAGAAGATGCTTATGAAGTTCCATGAGTATAAGAAAATGTATATTGAACTTAAAAATAAGTATGAAGGCGTGTATGGTCCTTTATGTGTGAATGATGTTGTTAGTGAAGTTAAATGGACTTGGATAGATAATCCTTGGCCTTGGGATAAGGGAGGTAACTAGTATGTTTAAGTATGAAAAAACACTTGAGTATCCAGTTAATATAAGAAAAAAAGATATTAAGATGGCGAAGATGCTTATTACTCAAGTTGGTGGAAGTGATGGTGAACTTGGTGCTTCTTTAAGGTATTTGATGCAGAGGTTTACGATGCCTGATGAGAGAGGTAAAGCATTATTATCAGATATTGGTACTGAGGAGCTTGGTCATGTTGAAATGATATGTACGATGGTTAGTCAATTACTTAAGGATGCTAGTGTTGATGAGTTAAAGAAGAATGGACTTGAAGGGTGGTATACTTCTCATAAAAAAGGAATATTTCCATTTAATCAAGATGGTATTCCATTTACCGCTGCTTATATAGCTTCAACTGGAGATGCAATAGTTGACTTACAAGAAGATATGGCTGCTGAAGAGAAAGCAAGAGCCACTTACGAAAACTTAATGGATTTAACTGATGATGAGAGTTTACTTGCTCCACTTAGTTTTCTAAGGCAAAGAGAGATAGTGCACTTTAATAGATTTAAAGAATTACATGATTATTATAAGAAAAAAGGATATTAGCTTCTAATATCTTTTTTATTAAATATAATGATACCTAATATGAAGAATAAAATTGTGTATATGGTATTTACTAGTATTGACTTTTTTAATGAAAGACTCGTACCAAGTGTATCATTGATAAAGTCAACTTTACTTATCATGTTTAAATCAATATAAGGAAGAAATGTGTATTCTAAAAATTTAATGTTAGTAAGTGATAATAACTCAAAGAGTGTGAAACCAAATGTTAATAACAATATAGTTATTCCTGATATTAGAGATGGTGATTTTATAATTGTTGATAACATTAGTATAATTACTGAGACTAAGGTTAATGATTGTGAATAACTTATATATTTTAGAGTAAAGTTTACACTTAATTTATGTGTCAATAGTGTGTAAATTGTCAAATTGTGTAATAAAATGCTATAAAGTGTCAGAATAATTGTTAATAACTTTGATATATAGACTTTTGTTCTTTTTACTGGTTTTGTGAGGTATATTCTAAATGTTCCTTTGGTATATTCACTTGACACAATTGAACAAAATATGATTGACAAAACTACACCCACAAAAGGTAAAAGTGAAAGTATAAATTCTTCTGTTATAGTGTGTTTGTTTACATAGTAGTAAACCATTATTGAAAGTGAAAATACTAGGTGTGAACATATAAATTTAAGCCTTCCTAGTTTAATAAATTCATTTTTAATTAGTCTTATCATTAGATTTACCAATCATTTTGAAGAAGTCTCGTTCTAATGTGTTTGAGCTTTCACTGATTCTGTAGACATTTATATTGTTTAAGACTAGTTCTTTGTTGATTAAACTTATCGTGTCATCTGTTTCACAGACTTCTAGGTTTTCATTAACACAATAGTCTTTGATAAGAAGTCTTGCTTTTGAAAAATCATCTACTTCGAATACTATGTTTTTCTTGTTGTCAGTTTTCTTTATTTTGATACTGTCGACTGTACCATTGTTGATAAATATTATCTTAGAGCATATTTCTTCAATGTCACTAAGCATGTGTGATGAGATGATAATTGTTGTGTCTTTTAGTTCTTTAAGCATCTTCATTATGTCTTTTACGCCTTCTCTATCTAAACCATTTGTTGGTTCATCTAATATTAGTATTTTAGGTTTATTAATTAGTGAGGATGCGATACCAAGTCTTTCTTTCATACCTAGAGAATATGTTTTGAACTTTCTTCCTAAATATTTTTCCATTTCTACTATACGAACTATTTCTTCAACTGTACCCTCATCTACTCCTTTGAACATTGTTTTAAATAGTTCTAGATTCTTTTTGCCAGATAGATTGTTATAAAGGTCAGGATTTTCAATTAAAGTTCCTACCATTGACATAGCTTTTTCATAATCATTCTTTAGGTTGTAATTATAATAATAAATTTCTCCTTCATCATAACTATAAAGACCTGTTAGAATCTTTAATAAAGTTGATTTACCTGCGCCATTCTTACCAACAAGGCCTACTATTTCATTTTCATAGATGTCAAAACTTACCTTATCTAGTATCTTCTTTCTACCAATTGTTTTACTTATGTTTCTTACTGTTATTGCTTTTTTCATAATTTTTCCCTTCTTTCTGATTTGTATCATACATGATAAGGAAATAGAGTGCAAATTGGTAAAATTCAATTTTGAAGGGTAAAAAATGCATTAAAAAAGAAAATTCCTCTAGGAGAAAATACTCGTTTCAAAAGGGTTTTTCTTACGAAAATTCAATTTTACATATTTTTAAAAAATTTATTAGTTTTTTACATATCATTAAAATCTATATTTTCTTCAGCTAGTATGTCTTTGAATAGCTCTTTGAATTTAGCTATTTCTTTTACTTTAGCATCTTCGTATATTACTTTTGTTCTACATATTGCTTTATAGAAATGTTTCATTTTAACTACTGGACTATTTTCATATGATGCTAGTGAGAATGCACTCATTACGATAGTTAATGCTACATCTGGATAACGGTTACCTATTTCATATATTCTTTTGTATTCATCTGTCATTTGAACAATGAATCTAAATATTTTTTCTTTTAAGTAATCTGTGTATTCTAGTTTAACACCTGTTCTTTTTTCATATTTAGGATAGGTACCCATTAGTATTTGAGTACACTCATCTTCGTTAGGTTCGTTTACATCAACTTTTAAGAAACGTCTTAGGAATGCTCTATCTCTTAATATATATGCTTCATACTCTTCATATGTAGTTGCACCTATCATTTTAATATCTCCACGATCTAGTCCTGGTTTTAACATGTTAGCAAAATCTATGCTCATGTTTGAAGTGTTTCTATTAACAAGAAGATGTATTTCATCTATAAATAATATTATGTTCTTTTTAGTTTTAAGTTCATCTACTAAAAGTTGAAGTCTAT
>CAKONA010000014.1 GCA_934096785.1 uncultured Bacilli bacterium
GAATGTGATGGTTTGATACACCTATTTTTATGTTCATGTTTTCCTCCTAAGACAATTATACTATATTTTATATGATTATTAATCACAAACTTGGCTTTTTTGTCATTTAATATTTATAAAGGAAGTGATTTATGTGAATGGTAGTTATTATCAAAGTCCAGTTTTTATAAATGATATTGAACGTGAGAATAACGAATACTATGAAAAGAAACCATCTAATGATTATATGCTTACTAGTGAACAGAGTTATATTGAGAATATTTTAAGAAATAATATTGGTAAGAAAGTAAGAGTTCATGCATCTTTTTCTGATTCAGTTGAATGGAGAGATAGAGTTTTTACTGGTTATATTGAGCATGCTGGTCGTGATAACTTAGTTATTAATGATAAAGATAATGGTAAGAATTATTTAATACTTATGATATACTTAGACTTTGTTGAGTTTGATGAAGAAATAACTTATGCTAAATAACTTTAAAAAGTAGTCAATTTTTGATATAATACATTGTAGGATGTGAGAAATATGAAAACATTAAATATAGTAGCATTAGTATTAGTAATATTAATAGTTGTGTTTTTACTTGTTAATATACTTTTAAAATTCTTTAAGGAAAGAATTGATAACTTGTATAAGATGCTTAATAATGCTGAAGATGATATATATGATAAGATGAAAACTAAGTGGGAACTTCTTATGAAGATGACTGAGTATGTTACTGGTAAATTAAAGATTGATAGTACTACTTTTGGTGAACTTAAGAATGTTGAAATATTTGAGATAGCTGACTTTAAGGATGAAGAGAAACTTGATAAGTGTTATAGAGAAATATTACAGATTAGGGATGACAATAAGAAGACTCGTGAAAGTAAAGAATTAAAAGAGTTTAATAAAAATATAGAATTATATGAAGATAATGAATTACATATTATATCTCTTAGAACTTTTTATAATAAATACACTCTTGAATATAATAATTTGATAAAAAAAATACCTTTTAATATAGTTGCTAAATTAAAAGGTTATAAGATTAAAACTTTACTTGAAGGAAGAGAGATTGACGATAGTTTTAATAATGATTTGGAAGTGTGAAATTCACTTCTTTTATATTATTCTTTTTTAAAAATTCATTTGCTTTTGAGAATGGTTTACTTCCGAAGAATCCATTTCTTGCGGAGAATGGACTTGGATGCGTACTTTCTATTATTAGGTGTTTTGGATTTGTTATGAATACTTTTTTACTTCTTGCGAAATTTCCCCAAAGGATGAATACTACTGGTTCTTTTTTAAGATTTATTAGTTTTATTATATGGTCTGTTAGTAGTTGCCATCCTAGGTCTTTATGTGATGCGGGCATGTCTTTTCTAACTGTTAGTACGCTATTTAGTAGTAGTACTCCTTCTTTAGTCCATGGTGTTAAATCTCCACTAGGTCCATTTTTGATTCCAAGGTCAGTGTATAGTTCTTTGTATATGTTTTGTAAACTTGGTGGTAACTTTACACCTTCTTGTACACTAAAGGAAAGGCCATGTGCTTCGCCTTCTCCATGGTATGGATCTTGTCCGATAATTACTATTTTAACTTTGCTGTAAGGGGTGCATTTTAATGCATTGAATATATTTTCATAAGCTGGATAACATGTGTAATTCTTATATTCTTCTTTTACTTTATTCATGAATTTATGAAATCCTTCGCTTTCCCATACAGGTTTTAATATTGTATCCCAATCGTTTCCTATCATATTACTTCCTTCTTAGTTTTCCACTTCTAATAAATATATTATTATTGTAGACTATTTTTTTATCTTTGTTAATGTTTAATTCTGTTATTGTTAGTGTGTAATTCTTTATGCTAACAAGTAATCTTATGTTACCCTTTTTAACTAAATAGTAAGGTGATAAATCATTTAAAGCATCAGCGGTTTCAATCGGACCAAGTTCTGGTACTGTAAATGTATCAATAAGTGTTTCTATTATATTCATCTTTTTATGTCTTGTAAGAATATAGATGTCAAATGATGAATCAAAGTATTCATTAAGTACACTTTCATACATTGAGAGTTTACTTTTGTATTTAGTTTTGTCTAGTTTAATTTTTACATTTAGGTTTGGCAATACACTTTTGTTATCAAGTAAGTAGTCAATAGATAGATTAAAGAATGAAGAGAGTTCTTGTAAGTTTGATATATCTGGTATTTCTTCGTTTCTTTCCCATTTGGTTATAGCTTGTCTTGAAACATTTAGAAGGCTTGCTAAAGACTCTTGTGTAAGACCAAATCTAATTCTAGCATCTTTTAGTTTTTCTCCTAGTGTCATAGTTACTCCTTTCATAACCATTGTTACATACTTTTTAGTTTTTTGAAAGAGAAATACAGCTACTTATCGTGGCACTACTTAATAGTGAAAGTGGAGGCTACATAGAATAGTTCTAAAGTTTCTGGAATAGTTACTTCTTTTATAAGTCTATATTCTCCTTTAGGTAATGTTAGGTAGCTTTCACTCCAATCAATAGTTATTTCATCAGTATTTTTTGACTCTAGTTCATATGATGCATCAACAAACTCAATTATGATATTTAATTCATACCACTTGTTGTCTTTTTTAACTTCAATAGTGTATGCATCATTATAAGTTATTACTTCTTCTCTATTATTTTCAAGTACAAATGTAGCCCCATCTTTTGTTAAAGTGTCTTCTTTTACTTTTAAAGTTATTTCATTTGTTTCAATTATTATAGATGATTCATTTCCAATTAATTCGTCAATGTTAGTAGAACAGCCTGTTAAACTTATTATAAACATTAAACTTAATAATATCTTTTTCATATTCTCTCCTTTTCTATTAACTTTATTATACTATAACTATTGATTATTATCATTATAAATATTAGATTATCTACTAAAATCCATAAGAATTCACTTTTGAATAGTATTCCTGATACTGCAAAGAGGATGAATATTATTTTAAAGATGAGAAGTACTAGTTTATTAGATGTTAGATATTCTATATTATTTTTACCTATGTAGTAACCACTAAGTATTGTTGTGAAACCAAATAATATGTAAAGTGTCAATAAGAAGTAAAGACCGTATTTACCTAATATACTAGTATAAACTTTTGATAAAAGAAGATTATAATTATTTATTATATCATTTGTACTTAAGAAAATTAAAAGTAATAAAGAGATGATTATTGTTATAAAGATACCTATAAAGTATACACTTAGTACTTGATAACTTATTGATGTATTTATGTCATTCTTATCACTTGCGCTTCCTGTACTTGTTGTGCCTATTAATAGTTCATTCATGAATATGCTTCTTTTGATTCCAATTACTAAACCTGTTAATATTGACTTTGGACTATTTATATCTTTTAAGAATATGTTAATATCTATTAGATTAAAGTTTTTAATGATACCATAGATACTTACTAGTAAGAATGTTATACACATTAAGGGTACTACTTTGTTTAGAGATGATAATACTTCATCAATTGATAGAGAGAATGTTATTGTTAGTACTATAAGAGAGATAATGATTATTAATAGCTTCTTTATGTTTAATAGTTCTAATAGATAAGATATTGAGTTCATTTGTATCATTTGAAATAGACATGAATATATAAGTATTAATAGAATAAGAGAGATAACAGAAAGTATTTTTTTATTAAGTCCGTACTTTAATATGAAGTATGGTCCACCTACATAGTTATTATTGCTTTTCTTTTTATATTTGTTTCCAAGGAAACTTTCTATTTTTATGATTGGTGTTATTAATAGTGAAAAAAGTATCATCCATATTACTGAGGAGAATCCACCTATTATGATTGAAGATGTTGTTCCGATTAGTGAACCTACCCCTATTTTAGTACCTAGTGTTAGGAAAAGAGATGTTTTATCTTTTGTGAGAATGTTTTTATCTATATGATGGTTTAATGGTTTTATTCTTAGATAAAGTGCGAATGCAAATAAAAATATAATTAGTAAAATCCACATACTAATTATATTCTTTTGATATTTAGTTATTACTTATGATAACTTTCATTATTTAATATTTTGAAGCTTCTATATATTTGTTCTAGAAGTATTCCTCTAAATAATCCATGAGGAAATGTTAGTTTTGAAAATGATAGTTTAAGATTACATTTGTTTTTAACATTATCACTTATTCCATCACTTCCACCTATTATAAATGTTATAGTCCCATGACCACTAGTGAATGTATTATCAATAAGAGAAGATAGTTCTACTGAAGTCATTTCTTTTCCATTTATATCCACACAAATATTATAGTCTTTATCACTTATTGTCTCTAATATTTCATTTGATTCATTAGTTATATTAGAATCTTTTAGTTCTATTATTTCTATCTTATGATATTTTGTTATTCTTGTTTTATAGTCTTCTATTAAATCTTTTAGGTATTTTTCTTTTATTTTACCTACACATATTATCTTTATCATTATTTATATATAAGTAGAGGGTTCATGTATTGGCCATTCTTTTTGATTGCTAGGTGAAGATGTTTACCTGTTGATTTACCAGTTGATCCCATTATACCTATTAGTTGACCTTTTTCTACTTTTTCTCCTACTTTTGCTATTCTAGATTTTAAGTGCATGTAGATTGATGTGTATCCGTTACCGTGGTCTATATCAACATGATTTCCCATTGAACCACTGTATCCTGAATCTACTACTGTACCACTTTGTATTGCGAATATGTTGTCTGATTTAGTACCAACTATGTCGACTCCTCTATGCATAGCTCCTGCTGCTCCTGTAACTGGGTCTCTTCTGTAGCCATACATTGATGAGAATCTATATGGTTTTGTAGTTGGCCATGCCCAATATGTATTGTTTCCAACGTATACTACGTTCTTAGCTCCAACTACTACTATTTCATCAACTGCTTCATTTATTACTTCTTCTGAAACCATTTCTGATTTCATGATTACTCCATTACTTTCTTGTGTTGCGAATACAACTTTACTAAGGCCGTCTGAACCTTTTTGTTTAACGTATTTAGTTGATGCATCTAATGATTTATCTAGTACTACTTTTGTTTCATGTTTGATTGTTTGTGTTTCAGTTTCAAATGAATCTACCATTATTTTTGCTACTGGATTGATTGTGGCTACGATTACTTCTTGACCTACTGCTAATAGAGCATTTTCTCCTGCAATATCAGGGTTTGCGATTAAGAAGTCCTGTACTCCTAGTTTGTTTTTCTCTGCTATTGTTTCAATGGTATCACTTGCTTTTACTGTGTATTTGTGTGTTAGATTAGTTGTTCCAAATAGAAAGTACATACTTAAGTCATCTGCATTTGTCATTATTTCGTTTTCTGTTGAAATAAGTGTTTTCTTGATTGTTACATCGTCTCCAAAGTATACATCTGTAACTTCAGTTCCTTCTTCATCAGCTTCTTTTGTTTTACCTTCTAAGTAGTTTTCATATGCTGTTTTATCAAGGAATGCTGTTACTGTGTTTTCTACTGCTTTATCTAAGTCTTCTTTATTTAAACAATAAAACTTTTTAGTAGTATTGTTTTCTAGTGTAACTGTTACTTCATATCCTTCTATAGTGAATGGATCTAAGTCTTTTATATCATCGTATACTTCTTTAGCAGTCATTGTATTTGTTTTATATGTTTTAATACTTTGTACTTCTAATCCTGATGGTGGATATACTTTACTAACGTTGTATTTTTCTTTTAAGTCTGTTTGCTCTTGGTCTATTAAATCATATAGTTCATCTTTTGATTTGATAAGACCAATTCTCTCTCCACCTAAGGATACTTGATAATAGTTATTAATTGTTCTTTCTACTGGTTTAAATGTCAAGCACATTATTAGAACTATTAATATTGTGAACGCACCAAAAAGTACGTTTCCGATTGTTAACTCATTTTTATTCATTTCCATCTTCCTTATTTGAATAATTATCAAATTTACCTGTGTTCATTTTGAATAGTAAGTTTACTGTTCCGGTTGAACCTGCTCTGTGTTTTGCGACAAGTAGTTCTATTTTTCTATTTACATTGCCGTCGTATTTTCCATATTCATCACTATGTAAGAATAATACAATATCGGCATCTTGTTCGATAGAACCTGACTCTCTTAAATCTGATAATTTTGGTTTATTGTCACCGCCTTTTCTTTGCTCAACGCTTCTTGATAATTGAGCTAGTGCGATTACTGGAATATCTAATTCCATGGCTAGTTTCTTTATATCACGGCTTATTTCACTTACTTCTTGTACTCTTTGTCCTGCGTATTTACTTGATGAAGATAGTAATTGTAAGTAATCTATTATTATTAGGTCTAAGCCATCATCTGAATTTTTAAGTTTTCTACATTTTCTTCTTATTTCACTTACTGTTAGACCACCTGAATCATCTACATAGAATTTAGTATCAGATAGTTCACTCATTGCTTCGTTCCATTTTTTCCAGTCTGTGTTTTTAAGTTTTCCTGTTTTTAGAACGTCTCCATCAAGTCTACCTACTACTCCGAACATTCTTTTTGCGATTTCTTCAACGCCCATTTCTAGTGAGAATAAGGCTACACTTTTTTTATCATGTATTGCGGCATTTAATCCAACATTTAGTGAGAAAGCACTTTTACCACAACCTGGACGACCTGCTATGATTATAACTTGTTTCTTTTGAAGTCCTCTTGTCATAGCGTCAAAGTCATAGTATCCAGTTCTAAGTCCTGTGTATTCATCACCTGAATCAGCGAGTGCTTCTAAGTTCTTTTGTACTTCTGGAAGTACGTCTTGTATTCTTTGAATATCACGTCCTAGTTTGTCATTGTAAACGCTTAATATATTTCTTTCAGCATTCTCTACTATGTCTACTACTGTTTCTTTTTCATCATAGCATTCTTCTTGTATCTTAGTACTTTTTTCAATTAGATTACGAAGTACGCTTTTTTCAAAAATAATTTTAATATAGTAGCCTAAGTTAGCAGTAGATGGTACTGAATCTATAACTTTAGTAATGTATTCTACTCCACCAACTTTAGATAATGATTTTGTTTTGTCTAACTCATTACATACTGTTTGAACATCTACTGGTATATTATTTATATGAAGATTTTTCATTGTTTTGAATATTATTCTATTTTCTTCATAGTAAAACATTTCTTCAGTAACTTCATCAAGTATTCTATCTAATGCTGTCTTTTCTAAGAATCCACAACCAAGAACTGATATTTCTGCATCTTTATTTTGAGGTTCTTGTCTTGCCATAAATACTCCTATTTAGATAGAACTACATTCACAGTGAAACTTACTTGCTTGTGTAATACTATTGTTACAATGTGTGTTCCTAGTGAATTTATTTCTCCATCTATAACTATTTTCTTTTTATCTATTTTGTATCCTAATTTAGATAATTCTTCGCTTATTTGTTTAGCTGTTATGCTTCCAAATACTTTATCATTAGCTCCTGTTTTAACTTTGAATTCTATTTTTTTATCTTTAAGTTTATTCTTTATTTCATTGCATTCTTTAATAAGTTCTTGCTCTTTAAGATTTCTTTCATCGATTTCACCTTGAAGTACATTCATGCTTTTACTTGTGTATGGTACTGCTAACTTTTTAGATATTAAGAATTTAGCGTATCCATCTTTAACTTCTTTGATTTCGTCTTTCTTTGCTTGCTTTTTAACGTCTTCTATAAATATAACTTTCATAAGTCACCTCCATACAAATTAAGTTATAACTATTATAGCACAAGAAACTTTAAAAAAAAAGTTGTAAAAACTCTTAAAATAGTATATACTTATTTTAGAATAATAATGGAGGTAAACATATGATAGTTACATTAGATATGGCAAGAGAACTTGAAACTCAAGTAAAACTAACGATTATTAAGTTATATGGTAAATTACTTCCTAGTGATAAAAAGGAATTCCTTGAGAATACTGAGTTTGTTGATGAAAAAACTATTAAAGGAAGTCCTAAGGCTATTATAAATAATATTATTAGAAAGATAATGAGTAATATTGTTGATGTAACTTGTTTAAAGGATTTAGAGATAGACGATGAAACCATGAGTGTTACTTATGGAAAATTTTTGAATCATGGACTTGTTGAATTTTATTCAAATAAAGTAGCGCATGAATTAAAGATTAATTTGGATGAAAAAGAAAAATTCAAAGAAAACTTAGAAGTTGTTAATAAGTTATATGAGGAACTCGGAGATAGACTTGATACTTTAGTTTTTAACTTTGATACTATAAGAATACTTGAAGAATCTGAAGATGAGAGTTTAACTGCTCTATTTGATGAAAAAGCTATAGAAGAATTTAAAAAGAAGAATAAAAAGATTAAAAAGAATAAAGTTGATAATGAAGACTTAAAAGAAGACTTAGAAAAAAATGAAACTGAAAGAATACAAATAGTATATATAGATGGTAAACAACATATTAAGTATGTTAATAAGAAAGGAAAAGTTCATTTAGTTGAAACTAATGAGTCAAAGCATGTATCTGAAGTATATAAAAAAGCTATTATGAAACTTAAACCTGGAGAAAAGATAGATGCTGAAGAGTTATTTAAGGAATTAACTTCTTATATTCCTGAGATTGATTTAAATGTTAAAGAGGATATCAAAACTGATAGTCTAAATAGTGAAGAAGTTAATATGTTAAACTTTGTTCATAGTAAGGATGACTTTAAGGAAGACATAAAAGAAGATGTTGTAACTCATAGTAGTGATCAGCATATTCACGTTCTTGAAAATAGTAATGATATAGTTGTTACTGATGAAAATGATGAAGGACTTGTTAAGTCAACTGTTATTAATGATGATAATGAAGAAATTGAGCTTGAAAAACCTGATACTAATTATATAGAAGGTGCTAATGAAGTTCAAGAAGAAAAAACAGTAAATGAGATAGTAAATGATAATATAAATCCAAATGAAGAGCAAGAAGAAAAACATGATGAAGAGAAAATATTAACTCCTGAAGAGTATGAGAAGTTATGTATGAAGTTTGCTAATAATGAGAATTTGACTTTAGAAGAATTAAGAGCTCTTAAGAGAAGTACTCCAGAAGAAATGAAAAGAGCTGAAGAAATGGATGCTGAGATAGTTGATGCTGTTGATGATAAACTTGAAGATGAAGGAATTATTAAGGATGAGAAAGGTCCTGTACTAGTACCATCTTCAAAGAGAAGATTTAATAACGCAGCATTTACTAATAAATATTTATTAATATACGTAGTAATAATTACTATATGTATTGGATTTATAGTTGGAGCTCTTCTATTTAAGAAGTTTGGAGTATAAAATAAAAGTTAGATTTTTTAGGAATCTAACTTTTTTATGCAGAACTCAAATAATGTTTTTGGTTTTCATATCTAGTCATTACTTTTTCTTCTAGTGATATAATTTTAAAGTCTTTAAATAGTTCTTTTAAATCATCATAATTATAGAATTTCTTGTAGACTTTACCATCAAAGTAGAAGTTATCTTCTAACATAGTACCATTTGGTATATAGTTTATATCTTTAACTGAGTTTACTCTACCTATTAAGTAGCCATTAGTTTTTAGAACTCTATTTATTTCTTTTAAAATAGACTTTGTTTTTTCTTTGTTAAAGTAATGAAGACATAAGTCTGCGATTATTATATTTATTTCATTATCTTTAATGGAAAAGGAGCAGTTGTATCAAGTATCATTTGTATGTAATGATGGATTACTTTTATTGATTATGTTTAGTGCTTCCTTTGAAAAGTCTGTAGCTGTTATGTTTGTATAACCATTATTCATTAGGTAAATACTTGTTGTATGCTAGTCCACAACCTAGTTCTATTATCTTATCATTTTTTATTTATGAAAGTTATATAGTTATCTAACCAATTATCATAGGTTGACTTATATTTCTTATGGATTTCGTCCCAATGTTTGTTTAGTTCTATCATTTTTTAAGCCTTAGTTTCTTTAGTATGTCATTTGTATATTCTTCACCAAGTGCATCATAAAGTAGATTGTTTTTATATGAGATTACTCCATATATGATAGCACCTACTAATGCACAAATTAAACATGGTATGATTGAAGTTATTCTTGATGTGAAATATGGGCTTATGAAGTGTTCTATTACTAGGACTACTACTATCATTGAAGCAAGTGGTAATATTAGTTTCTTTATAATTGTAAGAAGACTCTTGTATTCGAAATCAAATTCTTTCTTTAATTTTCTAAGTGAAATAATTAGTGAAAGCGTTGAACCTATCATTGTTGAGATGATTGCTCCATAGTATGGGTAGATACCTACTTTATCACATAGTATCATTAGTGGTATATCAAGTATAGCATTTGTAAGTAGTCCTACTAGTGTACTTATATATATTGTTTTATATTTATCTAAACTTTGAAGTGATGTGTTAACAACCATGTTTACGTTTGAAAGCATTATTGAGAATGGAAGTAGTCTTAATACAATGCTTCCATATTCACTGTATCCGTAGAATATATAGTATACTTCTTTTGCTAGTAAGGAGATTCCTACACTCATTGGAAGTCCTATTGCTAGTACCATTGCGATTGATTTAATAAATTGGTTGTTTATTGTTTTATAGTCTTTTTTAACATAACTTGATGTCATATGTGGAATTATGTTTACTGTTAAACCAAATGTTATAGCGTTTACGATTAGGCATATTTTGCTTGCCCATGTAGCCATTATGCTTCCGATTGTTTCAGCTACTTTTCCACTGTATCCTAGGTATCCTAGCCCTCTTATAATTAGTGATAAATCTGTCATATTGTATAAATCTGTAGTTATTGACACTATCATAAGTGGAATACTAAATGACACTATTTTCTTTAATATTGTTTTGTCTGTTACAGCATCTTTTTGGTTCTTTGCTGGCATATTAAATTCTTTTTTGTTTTTACGAATCTTTATATCTAGATAGATGTATGCTGAAAGTCCTGCGATGAATGCTCCGAATACTGCGACTGCGACACCTATACTAGTTTTAGCATGAAAAACATTTATTGCTAGATATGAACCAACAAGAATGAATGCTACTCTTACTACTTGTTCTATTACTTCTCCTGTAGTACTTACTGTTATGAATTTTTGTCCTTGAAGGTATCCACGCTTTACTGCTAGGTATGGTACTATTAAAAGACAAAAAGAAATACTTCTTATGACAAGTACCACGTCTTCTATAGAGTTACCTGTTGAATCTATGTCTCCTATAAAAATGTATGCTGCTTGTTTAGCAAAGATAAACATAAATAAAAATAGTATTGTTGATAAGACAACCATTATTTTATTACCTATTTTGTATGTTCTTTCTTTTGCTTCATACATTTCTAAAGTGTTATACTCACTTATAATTTTACTTAACGCATGAGGTATACCTATTGTACATATATTAATTATTAAACTATATACAGTGTATGCATAACTATATAAAGCTCCTCCAAGTTCCCCCACTATTGCATAAAAAGGAATTACATATATAGCACCAAGAAACTTTATTATTAAAAATGAAAGTGATGCAAAGATAGTTCCTTCTATAAATGAATTTTTTTTCATGACTTCTCCTTATACAGTATCATTGCTGAAA
>CAKONA010000015.1 GCA_934096785.1 uncultured Bacilli bacterium
GTATCTCATCAATCATAAAAGGATACTTTTGGGGAAAACAAAATATGTTTCCATACATGCTTTCTAACTTTATAGAGCAACTAACAAGAATTACTATAATAACTCTATTTATAAATCATTTTCTAAGTATCAGTCTTATACATACAATAAGTTTTATTATCTTGGTAAATGCCATAGGTGAAATAATATCTCAATTAGTAATGATTTACTTCTTTCCTAAAAACATTAAACCTAATATAACTGATATAAACAAAAATGATATTAAGAAAGTAATGAGTATAAGTATACCTTCTACATCAAGTAAAATAATAGGATCCATTTCTTATTTTCTAGAACCGATTGTTTTAACAAACACACTTATGTATGTAGGTTATTCAAAAGACTTCATCATCTATGAATACGGAGTAATCAATGCTTATGCCATGTCCCTTCTTTTAATGCCACAATTCTTTACACAAAACATGGCTACTTCTCTAGTCCCAGAACTATCTAAATATTATAGTGAAAGAAATATCGAAATGTGTAAAAAACGTATCAAACAAATAATACTTATATCTTCCTCAATCGGAGCATTATCTACACTTATAATCACTTTATTTCCAAGTTTCTTCTTAAATATTTTATATCATACAAAAGAAGGAATAGACTATATCAAATTACTTAGTCCATTCACAATACTTTTCTATATTGAGTATCCTCTTATAAATGCACTTCAAGCTCTAGGTAAAAGTAAAAGTGCCATGAAATGTACAATCATCTCATCATGTGTAAGACTCATATCAATATTTACATTATCTCTTCTTAAAATAGGTATGTATAGTCTTATTCTTTCAATAATAATAAATTTAATTCTAAGTACTTTTCTATACACTAGAGAAATAAAGAAAATACTAACTAATTAATTCATTTCTCTTTATTACATATATTTTACCATTCTTATAAAAAGCATAAAATATTTCTTCTTTTCTAAGATTATTGTATTCTAAATAGTCATGTAACCATTTTTCATCTTTATCTATATAACAAAGTGTATCCTTTTGTATAACTCCATCTAATATTAATGGAAAAGGATTCGCAGAATCAAGTCCTAAAAAACTATACTTAAATACATTTAATTTACCACTATTTTCAAGAACAGCATATTCTACATCTTTAAGATTCTTTATATTATTATTTCTAAGTTCCAACAAAAGATCATCTAAAGAATATCTTTGTTTCATCATTTCTTTATAATTTATTATTCCTCTATTAATTATAAGCGCAGGTTTACCATCCATAATATTTCTAAATTTATTGAATCTTAAAGACAAGTATCCAGCAGTTATCTCAAAAAACAAAAGTATAAGTATTGGTACAACTGTAAGTAAAATAGAATCTTTATAGTTTTCAATACTTATCGCGACTAACTCAGCTATTAAAAGACTTACAACCAAATCTTGTATAGATAATTCTCCTATCTCACGTTTACCCATGAGTCTAAATATAATAAGAACAAACAAATAGAAAAATACAGTCCTAATTATTACCATTACTAAATCCATTATATCACCCATTATTATTATGTTTAATTCATATATTTTTTAATCACAAATATACTTAATTAGGTGATAAAATGAACAAAATTCTAATTTTTTTAAAAAGTATATCTATATTTCTAGTATTATTTATTATCTATTTACTAGTAATTTCTCTTCTTTATTATTTTGAGGTTCTAAGTTATAACACAGTAAGTATCATAAGTTATATTGTTATTCTCATCTTATTCTTTACACTTGGTTTCAAGTCATCAAAACATTTTAACAATAAAGGATACTTAAATGGTTTTATTGTATCGATAGTTATATGTACTATTCTTTCATTAATTACACTTATTATAGATAATTATTCATTTGGAACTCTTGTATACTATTTATCTCTTATTTTATCTTCTATTACAGGAGGTATTGTTGGAATACAAAAGAAGTAAAAATTATTACTTCTTCTTATATTTGCTTACAAATTCTTCTCTAAATTCAAGTAAATCATCTTTTTCTATATGAAGTCTTATATCTTCCATTAATTTAGTTAAGAATCTTATATTATGAATTGAAATAAGTCTTTGACCAAATGTTTCATCAGCAACTAATAAATGTCTAATATATGATTTAGTATAATGTTTACAAGCATAACAATCGCATTCTTCTTCGATTGGACTTAAATCCATTTTGAATTTAGCATTTCTTAAGTTAGTTCTTCCGTTTCTAGTTAATGCGTTTCCATGTCTTGCTAGTCTTGTAGGAAGTACACAGTCAAATATATCTATACCACGAATAACTCCATCAATTAGATCTATTGGTTCACCTACACCCATTAAATAACGAATCTTATCTTTAGGTAAATATGGAGTAGCATACTCTATCATCTTAAGTTTAGTTTCTTCGTCTTCTCCAACTGAAACTCCACCAACACTATATCCATCAAAATCAAGTTTAGCAGTCTCTATCGCAGAAAACTTTCTTAAATCTTCAAACTCCCCACCTTGAACTATACCAAATAATGCTTGATGTTCAGGATCTCTATGAGCATCTTTACTTCTCTTCATCCATCTAAGAGTTCTCTCAATACTATTTTTCATATATTCATGTGTTACTGGATAAGGAGGACATTCATCAAAACTCATCATTATATCTGAATGTAATTTATTTTGTATTTCAATACTTTTTTCAGGTGTTAAAAATAAATTAGTTCCATCTATATGACTTTTAAATTTAACCCCTTCTTCACTTATATCTTTTGGTTTAGCTAAACTAAATACTTGAAATCCACCACAATCAGTAAGAATTGGTCCAGTCTTATAATTCATAAATTCATGAAGACCACCTGCGTTATCTACTACATCTTCTCCAGGTCTTAACCATAAATGATATGTATTTGATAGTATTATATCAGCACCAGCATCTTTTAATTCTTCAGGACTTAGTGTCTTAACAGTCGCTTGAGTACCAACTGGCATAAACATAGGTGTTTTATGTTTTCCCCAGCGTGTTTCAAATTCACCAAGTCTAGCTCCACAAGATGATTCCTTTATTAATTTAAATTTTAAATCCATCTATTTTACCTCCTCATTAGTTAAAAACATAGCATCTCCAAAACTAAAGAATTTATACTCTAGACTTTGTGCATGCATATAAGCATTCTTAATAATATCTACACTACTAAAAGCAGAAACTAGCATAACAAGTGTACTCTTAGGTAAATGAAAATTAGTAATCAAAGCATCTGCTGACTTAAATTCATATGGAGGATATATAAATATACCTGTTTCTTCTACTGTAGCTTTAAATTCTCCATATTTAGAAATATTTGCTTCTAAAGTTCTAAGACTAGTAGTACCAACACATATTATTCTGTTACCATTTTTCTTACATTCATTTAGTTTATCTGCAACTTCCTCAGTTATTTCATATTTTTCACTATGCATATCATGATGAGTTATATCATTTTCACTAACTGGTCTAAATGTACCAAGTCCAACATTAAGTGTTACATATAGAATATTTACTCCCATATCTTCAAGTTCACTAAGTAATTCTTTAGTAAAATGAAGTCCAGCAGTAGGAGCAGCAGCACTCCCTTCCTTTTTAGCATACACAGTATTATAACGACTATTATCTTTAAGTTTCTCATGAATATATGGTGGAAGTGGCATAGCCCCTACTTTATCTAAATGTTCTACTAATATGCCATTATATATTAATTTAACATGGGTAATCCCATCATTATATACACCAGTAACTTCGCATTTAAAGTCATCATCAAATTTAACGATAGTTCCAACATGTACCCTTTTTTGTGGTCTAACAAGACATTCCCACATATCACTTTCTAATTCTTTAAGTAACAATACTTCAATTTTAGCATTAGTCTCTTCCTTGTATCCAATTATTCTACTAGGTAATACCTTAGTATTATTAAGAACTAATGTGTCTCCCTTATGAAGATATTTCTTAATATCATAAAATACTTCATCTTTATATTTACCATTATATTTATTTACAACTAACAATTTAGAATGATCACGCTCTTTAATAGGTACTTGAGCTATCAAAGATTCATCTAAATCATAATCATAAGTATTTATATCTTTATAATCCATACATCTACTAGGAATACAGCCTAGCGATTCACCTCTTCTTTCATGTAGATTATAGCACAAAAAAAGAGTTTTTAAAACTCTATTTTCTTAATCTGAGTGTTGGACCACCAACATTCAAATCTTTATCTTCAGTATTTTCTTCTGCATAATCAATAGCATGAACCATTTCTAAATGATTAACATTTTGTTTATTATCATCTAACTCTTTAGTTCTTTCAATATTCTTAATTCTTTCCTTTTCTTTAATTTGTTTAATAATCTTTTTACGTTCTTCTTCTTTTTCGTTTAATTCTTTTTCTATTTTATTTGCTTCTATTTCTTTATAACTTCTACGTGCAGTTCTAAAAATTACAACAGCTTGACTTGCTAGAAAAACACCTAATGAAGTTAAAGCAGATAACTTAACTAGTTCCTTAAGAAATATTAAATTAACCATAGGATTTACAGATGCAACTCCAGGTACTATAGCGCAAGCACAGGCAACTAATATACAAATAAGAAGTGCCGTTGGAATAGCATAAAACACTTCAGACACTTGATATTTACGAAAATTCTTACTAATAATATACTTAGGTCTAGCTTCAATTTCTTCTCTTAATCTAACATTTTTATCTCTCATTTCTTCACTATTTGCAAGATTATAGAGTCTTTCCATTTCAGATTTAAAATTATTATCACTATTTCTTAAATCAACACTATAATTATCAAACTTTATAGAACCTTTCATTAAGCCAAATAAATACCCAAAACTATTTTCTTGAAAAAGATAACACTCACTTTTTTTTATAGAATTTTCTAAATTAGATAAGAACTTATCAAGTTCAACTTTTCTTCCATTAATACTAACAAATCTACTATTTATACTTTTTATATTTTTTATTCTTTTAAACATTTTAAATCTCTCCTTAATAATGTGAATATCATATCATAATAAGAATAAGAAAACAATCTCCATTTCAAAAATATAAACCACAATAAAACTAGAGTGAGCTCTCTAGTTTCTTTTTTAATTTCACTGTTATGGCCGGAATCGCCGCTTTTTTAAGTTCCTGTCATGGTCGGAATCACCGCTTTTTTACATACTACCTAATGTAGTACTATTATTATATGCATTTCTGCAACACATAATCACTTATGTGTGAATATAATATACCATTTTTTATTAAAAGTCTACTCTTTATTTCAAAAATACTAACTATTTATCATATATTAAATCAATAACTTTACTTCTTGATATCTTAATAAGTGGAATAACACTAGCAACACTTACTACTAAAAATACAATAATACTTATATAAAGAATAACATTATAATCAAACATAATAGGTTTAATATTATAGAATAAATCCTTAGATACATAATTATTAATAATATCTATTCCAAAGAAAATCATACATGTAGAAGTTAAAACAGATATAAATCCAATAATTAAACCTTCTATATAGAATATTTTATATACTCCACTTATCTTAGTACCAAGGCTTCTAAGAATACCTATATCTTTCTTTTTATCTTTAATACTAATCAAAATATATAAAGTCAAAATAACTATTGAAAAAACAATACAACCATAAGACGCTTTCTTGAAAATATCACTAAGTTTTAAAACACTCTTTTTAAGCGTATTAATAGTACTAGTATAAACAGTCTCAATATAATAGTTTTCATTATCACTATATTTAGTAAGTAAAGTCATAATCTTAGTTTTATCTTTTTCATCAATATTTATTTTATAAATCTCTTTATTCTTTCTTAAGAACTTTTCTATTACTTTATTATTAACAAGCGAACAAGGATAATTACTATTCGTAACATAGCCAATAACCTTAAATTTATGAGTTTCTTTTACGTTTTCATCTGCAGAATCATTTATAGTAACCTCTATAGTCTTGCCAATAATTCCATAGTTATCAAAATAATCTTTTATAAAGTCATCATATATTTTTTGAGAACTAGGTCTTACTACTTCAGGTATTACTTTTTGCTCATAATTAGGGTCTTCTTCACTTTTTCTTATCTCTTCATTTACATTTTCTTCTCTTTCTAACTCTTTCTTTTCATATTCTTTATCTATTTTGTCAGAATACTCTTTATATTTTTCACCAAAAAAATTATCTTTAGCTCCGTTAAGCATCGCAATAGTAGCACTCTCAAGAACTATCTCATCTTCTTTGACATCACTAATCTTAACAGTCTTTTTACCATTATACATGCTTATCTCACTATCAGACATTAACGATGTATAACTACCATAATAATTTTTATCATTATAATTAAATGTCAAATCATATAAAGAATAATCTAATATCTTATTTTTCTTTATTCCATTTTCAGTATAGAATTTATCACTAACAAACATGTCATTTAAAATATCTTTATATTTACTACTAAACTCATTATATAAAGATTTATTTTCATGCTTTACTTCATCTGTATTTTTGTTCTTCAAAATTTCATACTTACTCATATCTTCATCTAGAATACCACTAATTGTAACATAATAGTTAGTGTTAAATGAATTAAAACTTTTAATTAAAACTTTATAGTTACTACTTACTATCTCATTATAATCTTTAGGATACCAAACCCTATTAATAGACTTACCTTTAGAATCTTTATCAATAATTACAATTCCATCATTTAATAAATAATCAGCAAGTACTTTATGAATAACAACATCATTATTACCACTAGGTTTATTACCGATAAGTTTTAGATTATTATAATAGTTTTCATCCTTCTTTGTAAATGTAATATAATCTTTCACAAAGTCATAATATGAATTTGAATTACGTTCATGTTTTGAATCATTTTCATAAGTACTAGTGTCTTCAAGTTTAATAAATTCATTATCACTAACCAATCTAAAAGTTTCTTCTATATTATTACTAATATTTTCTTTAATATATTTTACTTCATCAGCACTAATACTTAAACGTGGATTAATAGATGTTAAATTCTCTCCAGGTACCTTTTTAGTAAGTGTTAATGTTGTCTCATTATTATCAATCAATGCATTCACATGAGCATCCATTACATCAATATTACTCATCAAATAAGAATGACCAGCTAAAGTCAAAGTAATCGAAACTATCAATGAAACAATTATCAATCTTATAGTTTTACCTTTTAAATTCAAAGAAGAAAACTTTATCGCAGATAAGAAAGACAACCTAGACTTAGTAATCAAAGATTCCTTTTGAACGTCTACTATATCATTAAGTATTTCATCTTTAATGACATTCCCGTCTTCTAAAGATATAACTCTGTCTCCATATTTATAAGCATATTCAGTATCATGAGTAACAACAACTACAAGTTTATTTAATGATATATTTTTAAGAATATTAAACACCTGTAAAGAATTCTCAACATCAAGGGATCCAGTTGGCTCATCTGCAAGTATAACATCATTATTACGAATAAGTGCTCTTGCTATAGATACTCTAGTTTTTTGACCACCAGATAGTTCATTAACATGTCTTTTACCTAGTCCATCTAAAGATACAAGATGTAGATACTTATCAAAGTCATCATTCTTATATTTAAGTTTCTTTAAAGTACAAGGCAATCTTAAATTATCATAAACAGTATAATTTTCTATTAAATTATGATCTTGAAATATAAAACCAAAACATGAATTTCTGTAATCATTTAGTTTTCTTTCACTCAAAGAAGAAATATTCTTATTATTTATCAATACTTCTCCACTAGTTACTTTATCCATACATCCGATTATATTCAAAAGTGTAGATTTACCACTACCACTCTTACCAAGAATAAATATCATTCCTTTACTAGGCAAACTCAAATTTATATTATTAAGTGCTTTAGTAGTAACTCCACTCTTAGTTTTATATTCTTTACATACATTTTTAATTTCTATCATGGTGGTCAACTCCTATTAAATCATTAAATTATTAGTATATTATTATTGTAGAGGTGCTGAAAGTAATGAAACACCAGCCATTTTATCAAAATTCTTAGCAACATCGGTAGGATATTTAAAGACTCCTCCTAAACCATTTTTATCAAAAGTTACATTCTTCACTTGTTTAAAAGTATTATTATAATTTACACCATGTTGATAAGAAGCATAAATCGTAAAATCTGATTTCATAGTTGAATTGCCTAATATTGACATATACAAATTATTAGACAAACTCTTTGAAGTAGAGTTAACAATATTCATTATTTGTGCAACACCATTCTTTGCCTGTACTGTATTTCCAGAAGTATTATAGTTATAAGAAGCAATAGTACTATCATAAACTTGAGAAGCAGTATAAGTTTTTGTAAGATATGTAAGAGCACTATAATCATTTACCCTAAAACCTAAAATATCATAATCTTTAGTTGTAGGTATTTTTTTCCAAGTATTTGTTAATGTAATACTTACCCTATTTGCAGTATCTCTAGTAACAGATAGTTTTAATTTTTTATAATCTGTCTCAATTATTTTATCTCCACCAATCCAAGAAGAATAAACTTAAAAATTTTCATTAGGTGTTAAAACTTCATCTGAATTATAATCATCCTCATTCATTTCAAATAAATATGAATCCAAAACATTACCTTCAGAATCCATTACATAAACATTTTTAAAATATTTTTCTTCAGAAGAGTAAGAAACAATATCTTTATCTTTCAATTTTTCATATTCAAAAGATGTAAGTTCATTTATTTGCTTTTGAGTCATAACATCAGTAAACTCCGTATAAATACTCTTATCAATTTCAACACCATTAGTATTAATATATTTATTTTCAGTTGCAAACACAAATATTGGAATAAATAATAAAACCGATAAAATAATTTTTTTCTTCATATAAACCCTTTCATAATTATTTTTTTGTATGTAAATGTTTCAAAATAACCTCCTTTCATATTTGACAAACATTTCATACTCTCTATGATTATATTCTAAGACTATTATATCTAATTAAATAATATAAAGCAATCAAAATCGCAAACAAAAATGAACTTCTAAAGTCCATTTATTATTTCTTTTAGTTCATCACTTATATGATATCCTACTACTTCTTCTATTTTCTTTCCATCTTTAAATATTAACATCGTAGGTACACTCATTATTCTGTATTCTAGAGTTAATTTTTGAAACTTATCAATATCTACTTTAACAATTTTAATGTCACTTTCAATACTTTCAAGTTCACCTTCAAGCATCTTACAAGGACCACACCATGTCGCATAGAAATCTACAAGTACATTACCACTACTAATTAATTCATTAAAATCTTCTTCTTTTTCAAGATATATCATTATATTTTTCCTCTCTCACGTAAACTTTTCAAGTTTTCCTCAGTTATTATATCATATTTAATAAATAATTTAATAGTTTCTTCATTTAATTTATTTTTATCATTTTGATATCTCTTACTTAAAGTATACATTTCATTCACTGCATCTCTTGTATCTTTAATCATACCACTCATTATAGGAGTATTATCTAATATATAGTTACCAACTTTTGAATTATCAAGACCAGTTATTTCTATAAAAGGTTGACTACATACAAATAAGAATATAAAGACTATTATGTATGACTCTATAAATCCAACAATTCCTCCACCTATTTTAGATATAAATCCAAGTATTATAGTTAAATCAAGAATTTTTTCAATAATTCCAGTTATCTTTAGTAACACTCTAAGTACTAAATAGAATACTGAAAATAATATTAAGAATGCAAGTACTTCATAAAGTAATATATTTATTATAGATACACCACTAAATACTCCGCCAAATTTAAAGAATGGTAAATATTTATACATGAAGGTAGCTATAGGTGCTCTTAAGCAAAAAGCAAAGAAAATACAAACAACTAATCCTACTAGGAATACAGTTTGCTTAATTAATCCTCTACTCATTCCTCCAAGAACACCAATTATTAATATTGTTATAATTACAGCATCAGTTATATTCATTAGTTCCTCCTAGTTAGTAATTTTATAAGGACTTGTAAGGCTTCCAGCTCCACTAAGTAATTTAGTATTTTTCTTTAATGTTATAACAGGTCTTACACCAGAAGCACTATCAACTCCAAGTGTACTAATAACACCAGCCTTACTTATAAAATTATATGCCTTAGTTCCATTAAAATATGCAGGACTTTGTGTCCAATAAGAACTTGTTGTATATAAGAAATTAGTTGTATTCGCACTACTAGTTAAACCAGCAAACTTAAGTTCATCAACAGTTAATAATCCAACTGGACTAGATAATATACTAATACCATTATTATTATTTACACTTAATCTATCTTTTCTATTTACACAGTTATAACTTGGCTTGTTAGTACTTACATTATTTTTAAATGATAAGTAACCAGTATTCTTATTACCAAAACCATCTATTCCATAAGTAACACCACCATATGTAAATTTACTAGGTTTTCTATTACTACAATAAATTGAATCTTCTATATAACTTGTATAATTAGCAAAATTCGTTGTAAACCAACTTTCAAGTGCAGTCTTTATAGCACTAGAATTAGTATTAGCATGTTCATCATTATAAGTACTACTATCAGCTGACCCATACACATATCCAACATATGCATTATAGTTAGCATTATTATTAAATTTACTTGTAGTTGTAAGTATTCCAGATTCTGTATCACTACATGCACCACTAGTTGCTTCTCCATTATATACAAGTTTAATACCACCATCTATAGTAGTTCTAAGAATTTTAAAACATTTACCAGCAAATAATACATTATTATTAAGACTCTTACTTCCTCTATAGAAATATATTGTTTCTCCATCTATAGCATCATTAGTATAATAAAGCCCTTCACCAGTGCTAGTACTATAATCAAGCCCATTTTCACTAGTAGCATTCACTACAATAGTTTTACCAAGTGTACCTTCTTCATAAATATCTCTATTTGGATTTAATTTAGAAGAAGTAACTATATTTATATTAGCTGAGAAAGTTTTATCCATATTCTCACTTTGATCCTCATCTGTTCTTAAAAATGTAATATTCATTTCATAAGAATGTTTAACACCAGGTTCAATTTTAATACTAGAAGCAATTAAAGGATTACTAACAGGCATAACTGTTGTTTTAACAGTAGCTCCACCATTACTTCCATTTAATGTATAAACTAAATCATCAGGATTACCAAAGTTATTCACTAAATCATTTAGTTTAATATCATAATAAACTACAACGTCTCCAGTATTTTCAACTGTAAACTGTTTTTTAACACTTTCACCAGTATAAGCATTTACAAGTGTTACATTACTAGTATCAACATATGTTATCTGTATATTCTTTGTAAATGTAGATAAATCAATTTTTTTACCATCACCATCTATCTCTAAAGTAAAATAAGCATATGTAGCAGCAATCATAAGTAATACTGTTAAAATAACACCAACACTCGCAAATATCATACTAAGATTT
>CAKONA010000016.1 GCA_934096785.1 uncultured Bacilli bacterium
CTCCATTAATAATTTTACAAAATATACAATCCATTCTAATCACCATATTAATTATATCTAAAATTCTCTATAACTTCAATTATTATATTTATTATGTTCAATTATTTACAAAATGAGTAAACTATTTATAGGTGGTAGTATGAAAAATAAAAATGATTTCCCAATGAAAGAAAAAAATATAATTTATTTTGACTCCGCAGCAACCACAATGAAACCATATAGAGTTATAGATAAGATAAATGAATATTATTTAGATTACACGGCAAACTCACATAGAGGAGACTACGATATCGCATTTAAAGTAGATGATGAAATTGATTACACTAGAGACTTAGTTAAAATGTTTATAAACGCAAAACGTAAAGAAGAAATAATATTTACAAAGAACACAACTGAATCACTAAATCAAATCGCATTTGGTTTCTTTATGAATTATCTTAAAGAAAATGATGAAATTATCTTATCAAGCAGTGAACATGCATCAAATATACTTCCATGGTTAATCTTATCAGTTAAAAAGAACATCAAAATAGTATTCGTAGACTCAAAGAATGAAAAATTAGACATAAATGATTTAAAAGACAAAATAACTAGAAGAACAAAACTAATTTCAATCGCAGAGATAACAAACGTTTCAGGAGACAAAAGGAATATAAAAGAAATATGTAATCTAGCACACTCACATGGAATATTAGTAGTCGTAGATGCAGCTCAAAGTGCACCACATATAAAGATAGATGTACAAGATTCAGAAGTAGACTTCTTAGCATTTTCAAGTCACAAAATGTGTGGTCCAACCGGAGTAGGAGTACTTTATGGAAAATATGAATTACTACGTAAAATGATACCTTATATGTTTGGTGGTGGTATGAATGAAAACTACAATGAAGATCATCTAGAACTAGAAGAAATACCATATCGCTTTGAAGCAGGAACACCAGATATCGCAAGTATAATAGGATTCTCAGAAGCAATAAAGTTCATTAATGAAATAGGTATAACAGAGATAGAAAGAAAAGAAAAATATCTAAGAAAATACCTAATAGAAGAATTAGAGAAAATACCTTATATAAGAATATATAATAAATATAATGAAGGAAGTACAGTTATTATTAATATAGACGGAGTCTTATCAGGAGACTTAGGACTTTACCTTAATACAAAAGGAATCTGTGTAAGAAGTGGTAAACACTGTGCTAAAATGGGAGACAACACTGAAGACACAGTAAGAATAAGTCTATATTTTTATAATACATACGAAGAAATAGACAAACTTATAGAAGAATTAAAGAAAAAACAAGAAATTTTAAAATTTGCTAATTTTTAATTTTCAAAGCAAAAACCCCAATTTTTGAGCAATTTTCGCCTAAGAGAAAATTCAATTTTATCCAAAAAAACACCCTTCAAAATTCAATTTTACCTTTTTGACACGTAATTTAATTATATGGTATATTCCTTCTCGAAAGGAGGACATATGTTAAATCATGTAGTCTTAGCAGGTCGTTTAGTAAGAGACCCAGAGATAACAACAACAGAGAATAACAAGAAAATGACAATCGTAACAGTAGCTGTACCAAGAGGATACAAAAACATGGACGGAAACTACGATACTGATTTCATTAAATGTGTACTTTGGGCTGGAATCGCAGAAACAACCTGTGAATATTGTAAAAAAGGTGATATTGTCGGAGTAAAAGGACGCATCCAAGTTAGTTCTTATGAAAAAGAAAATGAAAAGAAATATAACATGGAAGTAGTCGCAGAAAAAGTATCATTCTTAAGTAGTAGAAAAGCAGAGTAATCTGCTTTTATTACTACAAGAACAAAAAAGCAAACAAAAAATTAAACTCAATGGGTTAAAAATTTAAATGAAGTTATTAAATAAATATATAAAAAATTATCAAACAAAAAAATATCTACATCATACTTATAGTTTAAGTCAATTGATTACTTAAAAAGGTGCGACACTGTCGCGCTAATTGGATTCATTTATAATTATTACTAATAAAGAATATTAAGATAAGTGATTACTCTATAAGCCTAATACATATGAACAGCACACCTGCACTAACATAAAAAATAACATACGAACAAAAAAACATATCATAAAAGTTAAGAAATAGGAGTAATATATGAATTATTATAACGAATCAAAAAACAAATTAATAGAAAATGAAATATATATAAAAGTAAAAGATTATTTAAAAGAAAGAAATACTCTTGCAACGTATTATGAAATAGGAAAACTATTAAATGAAGCAGGTGGAAAATATGGCGATAATATTATAGATACATACTCAAAAAAGTTAGTTCACGAAGTTGGTGAAAAATATAGTAAAAGGACATTATTTAGAATGAAACAATTATATAAAGTATTTAGTAATGAAAATGTATCAAAGATATGGACACAATTAAGTTGGAGTCATATTAAACTTTTATTTTCTATGGATGTTAATTCTATTAATTATTACATAAGTATAATTAGGAAGCAGAATATTTCAGTTCGCGATTTAGAAACAAAAATAAAAAACAAAGAGTATGAAAGATTGCTAACGGAAACTAAAGACAAATTGATTAAAGGCGAAAATGCAGATATAAAAGATTTAGTTCCAGACCCCATACTTATTAAGAAGAATAGCGATATGGAAACAATTAGTGAAAAAATGTTGCATCAGTTAATTCTTGAAAACATAACGTTATTTATGAAAGAATTAGGAAATGGTTTTAGTTACATAGATAGTGAATATAAAATTAAAATAGGAAACAATTACCATAGAATAGATTTATTGTTTTTCAATATTAAATATAATGCTTATGTTGTAGTAGAACTAAAAGTAAAAGAATTTAAAGCAGAGTTTATTTCACAAGTTCAAAAATATATGAACTACATTGATAAGAATATTAAAGAGCCTAGTAACAATAATACAATAGGAATTATAATATGTAAAAAAGAAAATAAATTTGTAATAGAATACTGTTCTGATAATAGAATTATTGTTAGGGAATATGAGTTGATTAGATAAGATATTTAGTGATGAAAAGCATAAACTTAATGCGAACCAAAAGTCGCACCACTAGTGCGACAATTAATGTCACACTTCAATAATTGTATTAAAAGATATAAATGAAATAAAAAACAATACCTAAAAGTTTAAAAATATAGTATAATAATCTATAGAATAGGATGTGTGATATGAAAGCAGTCGAAATAACAAATAAAGTAAACAATAAAGAAAAACTTGATTACAAAGAAATAGAATACATGATTAAAAGTTATGACAAAGGAAGAATAAATGATGAAACAATGAGTGGATTCATTTGGGCAATTTATCATAATGGCCTTTCTTTAGAAGAAACATACTATCTAACAGATGCGATGGTTAAAAGTGGTGAAGTAATAGATTTATCTTCACTAAGCAAAAAAGCAGTAGACAAGCATTCAACTGGAGGAGTAGGAGACAAAATAACTTTAATCGTTTCACCAATTGTAGCATGCGCAGGAGTAGCTGTTCCTAAAATGAGTGGAAGAGGTCTAGGTCTAACTGGTGGGACAGTAGACAAACTAGAGAGCATCACAGGCTACAAACTAAAACTAAGTAAAAAAGCATTCATCGATATGCTTGAAACAGTAGGTTGCTCAGTAATAAGTCAAAGTGAAAAAATCGCAGTCGCAGATAAAAAGATATATGCTTTAAGAAACGAAATAGGTGCAGTAGATTCAATACCACTAATCGCAAGCTCAATCATGTCAAAGAAAATCGCAAGCGGAAGTGACATAATCATAATAGACTTAAAAGTAGGTAAAGGCGCATTCATGAAAAACATAAAGAGTGCTACATCACTTGCTAAAACAATGGTAAAAATAGGTTCATACTACGATAAAAAAGTAATATGTACACTAAGTGACATGAACATTCCACTAGGAAGAAACATAGGTAACGCTTTAGAAGTAAAAGAAGTTATAGACTTCTTTAATGGCAAATACGATAAAAGATTATACGAACTATCAGTATACATCTCAAGCCTTATGATAAGTAGCGCTAAAGGAATAAGTCAAAGAGAAGCAAAGAAGTTAGTAATCAACCTACTTGAAAGTGGACATGCAAGAAATAAATTCTATGAATGGATTAAAGCACAAGGTGGAGACATCAAAAAACTAAAAGGAAAAACTAAAAAATACATAGTAGTCTCAACAAAAGAAGGATACGTAAACAACATAGATTCAGTTCGCCTTGCTAAACTTGAATTTGAACTAGGCGCAGGAAGACATAAAAAGACAGACAAAATAGACTATGGAGTAGGTATTTCACTAAATAAAACACTAGGAGACAAAGTCTACAAAGGAGACATCTTAGCAACCATCTACTACAACAAAAAAGTAGAAAACATGGAAACAGAACTAAAAGACTCATTCAAAATAGAAAAGAAAAAGAGAAGACCTAAAAAAATAATAATAAAAACAATAAAGTAAATTCAATCACGAATTTATTTTTTTATATTGTAAATACTATTAATATGAAAAAGATAATATTAAGTTTACTACTACTGTTACCTCTAAATATAGAAGCAATAGAGAAAATAAAAATCAATAACGAAGACTTATCTCCAATATTTGATACTAATACATACGTATATAATTATTACACGAATGAAAATACTATCAACATAGAAGTAACACCATCTAAAGATGAAACAATCACCGGAGATGGAAAGTTCACACTAAATAACGATGAAGAGACTTTTATAATCTCATCTTCTAGAGGTAATGACATAAAAATAAGAGTGTTCAAGAACTATATAAAAAAAGAAGAGAAAAGCGAAATACTAAGTCTTGACATAGAAGGCTATAACCTTAACTTCGATAAAAATATTCATGAATACAATCTAAACATTGAAAAAGAAGAATCCTTAAACATTAACTATGAACTATCAAATGATTCATCTCAACTAAATATAATAGGAAACGGAAACTTCAACAAAACAAAAAACGAAATAAAGATAATTCTAGATAACAATGAAACTTACACAATAAATGTATTTAAATCCATACCTGTCTCAAAAGAAATAAAAGAAGAAACTGTTAAACCAATGAGTTATGCAAAAAAAGAAATAGTAAAATATATCATAATCACTATTTCTTGTTCAATAATTTTCTTATTCTATAAATTTATATTTTCTTCAAAGCTTACTTTGCATGTTTTACCAAATACTCTTCATAAGTAACATTCTCAGTAAACACCTTAGTAGCTAAATCTACACCTAAATATCTATAATGCCATGGTTCATACCCGTATCCAGTAATAAACTCTTTACCTTTTGGATATCTTTCTATAAATCCATATTTATATGAGTTAGCTTTAAGCCACTTATATTCTTTTGTTTGATCAAATCTTTCTTCAGTATCGTTAAGGTCAACTGCAAGACCTAATTGATGTTCAGAGTATCCAGGTTTTGCTGAATATATAAGCGCATGTTCTTCACCATTTCTTTTAACAGAATTATTATATAAACCTGCTTGTGTACTTTCAGTCCTATATCCTGATATTACAAGTAAATCAATTCCTTCTTTTTTAGCAGCATCAATCATCTTCATTAAAGCTTCAGCAGCAACTTTCTTAATCTTATGACCACGACTACTATATTCCTTACTCAATGTAACTAAATCACTTGCTTCAAAGTTACTAGGTAACTTATTATATTTGTTTACAAGAACGTCTATCTTATCATAATCAGTTATTTCGTTAACATTAGTATAAAACTCATTATCAATTCCAACTTCAACATATATAACAACATTATCTGTATCATAATCCTTATGTTCATTATAATATTTCTGATATCTACTAGTATTCTCACACTTATAATAAGGACTAGCTATAAACTTAGATATATCTTCATACTTCTCACTAAGCAAATATTTTTTAACATCAACATTACTTATCTTACTAGATATAACATCAATATCTTTAATATCATAACCTAAATCAAGTAACTCCTCTTTATACATATATTCTTCTTTATTTAATTCTTTTCCTCCACTAGAATCATTTTCATTATCAGGATTATTTATATCTCTAATACATAAAAATGCTCCAGTTAATATTAAAGCACTTATTAATAAAACTATAATTCTCTTAAGAAGAATTTTAACACTTCTTTTAAGATGTCTTCTCTTCATACAATCACATCCTTACATCTATATTATACTATAATACATATATTTTAAGAATAATTTTTTATTATTTGACACTTTAAATTCATAAATTTCACACACGAAACCGATATATTGTTAATGAAAGGACGTGAAAGAAATGAAAAGAAAACTAATAGTACTGTTAGTCATAATAACCGTAATTGTTCTATCAGTACTATTCCTAAAACCAAATGAGAAGGAAGAAACCACTTATAAAGATGTAAGTGTAAGCACACAAACAATAACAAACACAATAACGAGTTCAGGAGAAGTAACAAGTGATACTACTACTAAATATTTAAATACAAATAGATATTTTAAAAAAATCTATTATGAAGTAGGTGACTATATTAAAAAAGGTAGTAAGATTATAAAGTATACTAACGGGTCTTATTTAAAAGCTCCATGTGATTTAGTTTTAACTTCATACAATGTACCAGACTCAAAAGAAAAAGTAAGAAGTAATAACTATATAGAGTATAAACCAATGTCATCATTAAAAATGACAATTAATATAGATGAAAGTGACATCAACAAAGTAAAAGAAGGATCAAGTGTAACAATAACTCTAAACTATGATGAAACTAAAACATATGAAGGAACTCTGTCTAATATAAATTATATAGGTTCTTATTCATCAAGTGGAACATCTTACACTGGAGAAGTTACATTTAAAAATGATGGCAATGTAAAACTAGGTATGAGTGGTACAGCAAGTATAGAAATAGAAAAAGCAGAAAACGTAATCGCTGTTCCAATCGAAGCAATACAGTCAAGAGGAAGTGAAAAATATGTTCTAGTAGTAGGCTCTAATAATGAAACAAGCGAAGCAATAGTTGAAACTGGAATATCTAATAGTGCATACGTAGAAATAAAAAGTGGTCTTAATGGAGATGAAACTATAAGAATGGTAAGTACAGATAACAGTGATAACTCATTTAATATGATGGATAGAAACTTTGACTTCAAAGACATGGAAAGACCAAATGGTGACTTCAAACCATCAGGTGGAAAGGGAAACCAATGATAAAACTAGAGAGTATTTCTAAAACCTATAACCTTGGTAATGAAAAAGTACATGCCCTTAATAATATAAATCTTAATATAGAAGAAGGAGACTTTATATCAATAATAGGCCCTTCTGGTAGTGGAAAAAGTACTCTAATGAACATAATAGGTCTATTAGATAACAACTACAAAGGTAAATACATATTAGATAATAAAGACATAAGTAAACAGAGTGATGATGAACTCTCTATTATAAGAAGTAAAAACATAGGATTTGTATTCCAACACTTCAATCTTCTACCAAAACTAACAGCCATTGAAAACGTAATGGTACCACTTTTATATCAAGGATACACAGAAACAGAAGCATACAATAAGTCAAAAGAAGCACTAAAGAAAGTAAACCTATCACATAGACTAAACCATTTACCTAATGAACTTTCTGGTGGTCAAATGCAAAGAGTAGCTATCGCAAGAGCAATAGTTTCAAAACCAAAGTTAATACTCGCAGACGAACCAACCGGAGCTGTAGATACTAAAACAGGAGAAGAAATAATTAAGATCTTTAAAGAGCTTAATCATGGTGGTCAAACCATCTTACTTATCACACATGACTTATCTATCGCATCAAATGCCAAAAAAACTATAAAGATACAAGATGGAGAACTATATGAAAATAAATAATCTAATAAATGTAGCATATAAAAATATAAAATCAAACAAACTAAGATCGATTCTTACCATGCTAGGCATAATAGTAGGTATCTCATCAGTAATAGTTCTAGTAGGAATAGGTAAAGGTACATCAACAAGCGTATTAAATGAAGTATCATCTCTTGGAAGTGATATCCTATCAGTCTCAATAACAAGTAGCGACTACAGTATTAAATACAAAGACTTAAATAAATTAAATAGTTCAAATATAGATACAATTTCATCATATAAAAATGTACAAGCATCTATTTCAAATGTTACTACAACAAGTTCAAAAACATCCCTTATCGCAATAGATAATAACTACCTAGATTTATCATCAATAGAATTACAAAGAGGAAGAAACATCTCAATAATAGATATAGAAAACAAAAGCAAAGTATGTATTCTAGGAAGTGAATCAGCCACTACATACTTTAACTTATCTAATCCAATCGGAGAAACTATAAAAATAAACAATGATAACTACACAGTAGTGGGCGTACTAAAAGAAACAGACAATTTAGATAATGCAGTACTTATCCCCTTATCAACAACTGCATATCTAAATGAAGATGCATCTATTAAAAACATACTTATTAAAATAAATGATACAACTAATATAGATAAAAGTACTAATGAAATAGAAAACCTAATTAGAAAGACATACCAAATATCAACAGATTACTTCACTGTAACATCAAGTACAAGTATCCTAGAATCTATGGATAACATCAATAACACACTTTCACTTTTACTAGGTGGCATCGCATCAATATCACTTATCGTAGGTGGAATAGGTGTAATGAATGTAATGCTAGTAAGCGTATCTGAAAGAACAAAAGAAATAGGTATAAGAAAAAGCTTGGGTGCTAAAAAGAAAGACATAATGAAACAATTCCTAATAGAATCTCTTATCCTTTGCTTAACAGGTGGATTACTTGGAATTATAATAGGTATAACTATAGGTTATATACTAACACTATTTAATGTTAACTACACATTTTCACTTAATATAATTATTTTATCAGTATCTATATCTATTATGATAGGTCTATTATTTGGAATATTCCCATCATATAAAGCAGCCTCACTAAACCCTATAGATGCTCTTAGAAGTGAATAAAAGAACTACACACAAAGTAGTTCTTTTATCTTACTTACATCTATTTTAGATACAACTAAATATATAAATAATGCAATCACATCTCCACTTATCAAATCAATAAGGACATGCTGCTTTACAAATAAAGTTCCAACCATAATCATAATCGCAATTATGAAAGTGATAACTTTAGAGGGTAAAGAACACTCTTTACATCTAAACATATATAGAACAAAAAGCATACTTACCGCACAATGCAAACTAGGGAAGCAATTCTGAGGTGGAGTATCCACCGCAAACACAACTTTAGTTATAAATTCAAGAACACCATTCCCACTAACAATAGGTCTATCTACATAAGTAGGATACACTATAAATATTATATTAGCTACTACTGTACATAAAGTATAAGAAACAATGTATCTTACAAATAAATCCTTATCTTTCTTATATATATAATAAGGTATCAAAAATATAAGAACATACCATATACAATATGGAATAATAAACCACATATTAAAAGGAATCTTATCATCAATAAAACTACCAATTAAATGAGGGTTACCACCAAATAATTTAGATACGAAGTAGCATAAAGACTGAAATGCAATCAAAACAATAGTCAATATTAAAGGTTTAAATTCAATTTTCTTCATAATACATCACACCAAGATTATACAACAAAAACATTGATTTTAACAACCATTTATGTTATTTTATTAATATAAGGTAGGTAGTAGAAATGCAAAAAATAGTAAACTTCACAAAACAATATATAGGAGTTATATCAATAGTCTTAGCAGTATGTATTCTTCTTACATATACTTTTTCAAGTTTTATAGTTTCAACTGGTAAAAAGAAAGTAGCAGAAATGTACATTGGGCAATTAAAATACTCAATGACTATTGAAGGTAACAACACAAACACTTTAACTGTACCAGCAGGAGAAACAATTGTTGACATAGGCATCGCTAATTTAAATGCAACCAATACCTATTACAAATTATTATATGAAAAAAATTCTAACATAGAAATATCTTACTATGAAAGTACTAAAGATACAGATGAAGTAGTAACTAACTATGGAGCAGGTGGAGACTTAATAAATGCAAGTGCTTCAACCACATTAAAAATAAAAATTAAAAATAGTTCTACTGATGACCAAACATTAACTTTCAAAGTAAGCGGTGGTTATGGAACAAATGCATTGACTGATGTTGAAGTACCAAGCGAATATTCAGAAATAGCAACTATAGAGTCAACCAAACCAAATACATATTTTTGCAAAACAACAGATACTCTTACACAGGGGCGTAGCTATGTTAATGGACAATACACTTATAGTTATAAGCAGCAGGGAGCAATTACTGAAGATGGTGAACCAAACTTACAAAATATATCTAAAGATGGTTGGGGAGTAATACTAACTGATAAAACTAGTACAGACGAGGTAACCAGCAATTTATGTACCTATGTAAATAATAAGCCAACAATCTCACTAAGCTATATGTTTTATAATTCTAATACGACATCAATTACTGGAATAAATAAATTTAATACAAGTAATATTGTCAATATGGCTGGAATGTTTGAAACAACTAAAGCAACAAAAATTGATGTTAGCAGTTTTGATACAAGCAATGTGATCAATATGTATTGTATGTTTAATAAAAGCCAAGCACAGTCGTTGGATGTCTCAAATTTTAATACAAGTAGAGTAACTAATATGGCTGGAATGTTTTTGGACTCAAAAGCCACTGAAATAAAAGGCCTTGGAAATTTTGATACAAGTAATGTAAAAGATATGAGCTATATGTTTTATAGTAGTGCCGCAGCCACATTAACACTAACAAGTTTTGATACAAGTAAAGTAACGAGTATGAGGGCAATGTTTTACAATGCTGCTGCAACTGAAATAAAAGGTCTTGGAAATTTTGATACAAGTAAAGTAACGAGTATGAGGTCAATGTTTTATAGTAGTGCCGCAGCCACATTAACACTAACAAGTTTTAATACAAGTAATGTAACTGATATGGGTACAATGTTTTGCATGGCTGCTGCAACTGAAATAAAAGGATTAGAGAACTTTAACACTAGTAATGTTACGAATATGCGTTATATGT
>CAKONA010000017.1 GCA_934096785.1 uncultured Bacilli bacterium
CAAATAACCCTTAGACTTAATCTAAAGGTTATTTGTAATCAACTTGACCGTCTTTCAGGTCTAAATGTCTTCTTAATTTGAGTGTATTTCAACTCATAGCAGAATTACTTCTACTAATATTATTATACTCAATTTGTAAAAGAAAATCAACAAAATATTAAAAAAATTTTATTTTCATTAATTTTTCTTAAAATAAAAAGTTTTGCAAATATATAAATTCGTGTAGAAAAATATATAAATATGTGCTATTATAATATAGAATTTTACTTTTAGGAGGCATGCGTTTTGAGCATAAATGATGAATTAAATAAATTAAATAATAATCAGCGACAAGAATTAGAAAAATGGTTTGCTGAACAAATATATAAATTAAATAAAGTTAATAAAAATGAACAACTAAACTATGTACCATATGTAACTAGAAAGCAAGTAGTATGGGTAGATTTTGGAGTTAATATTGGTCAAGAATTAAATCATTCGCATCCTGCTATTGTATTATATTCAAGACCAAATGTTGGGACTGTCTTAGTTGCTCCTTTAACAAGTAAGAAAAATGAATCTGATGTCGTTATGGATATTGGAGAAATTAAAGATTTTGAAGGATTTTCTTATTGTAAAATAGATCAATTAAGAGCAATAAGTAAATTAAGAATACAAACAAAGAAGTTTGAAAATAAATATTATAATAATTTTAATAGAGAAACTGGCAAATACTCTAATCCAGAAGTATCAACAGAGCAAATGAATTTAATAGATATTGCTATTCAAGAATTAAAATATAGGTCAAAATAAGTAATAGAACTAATAATTATTATATAGATGTTTATTAGAAAGAGGTTTTAAATGTCTAAAATAAAAGATAATATTTTAAAATTAATAAATAAAATATTTAATAGAAGCACTAATAGCCAAAAAGTTCTTCCACCATCTCGATTCGAAACAATATTACAAGACTTTACAAGTAGTGGCATTGTTAGAGATTTTGAAAAAGATATTGATAATGGTATTAATATAACAAGGTTAGATGCTTTTTATGGTAAAAAATTAGAAAATGAAAAAAGTATATATAATATGCCATTAGTTAGTAGATTATCTGAAATGCAAACTATTGAACTAGCAAAGCAATTTTTTTCAAATTTAGGAACAGAATTATCTAACAATGCTATTCAAGTAATAGAAGGTAAGTCTAGTAAATTTAAATTTATTTTTGAAAAATACGGAAAATCATTAGATAATAAAGGAAATCCAAGAGAAGCAGAAGTTAGTAATTTTAGTGAAATATATTGCCCTAGAAGAAGCGATTTAAGAGATTTATATAGTATTGTTCATGAAGTTACTCATACATTTGATTTAGAAAATGGAGATACTGAATCAAGAAAGATTTTTGGAGAAATTGCACCACAATGCATGGAAAGAATGTTAGACGAATATTTATTAAACTTAAATGATAAAGATATACAAAAATATGGATTAAATAGGACTACTTTGATACAAGATGTTAGAAATAGACAAGTATCAACATTCCTTTCAAGAAAAGATAATATTAAATATTTTAATAATAGAACTGGAAATCAAGAACTGGATTTAAGGTATATATTAGCACAAATTTATTCATCTGCATTTATGAAACAAGACAAAAAGACGAGAGTAGATAGTTTAGTTGAATTTATGAAAAACATAGCAAACAATGAATTTGACTCTTGTAGCAAGGCATTTGGAGTCGATTTTAAAAATAAATTAAAAACTCAATTATTAATGCTAGAAATAATTAATAATGTAAGAAATACTCATAACCAAATTGTGTTACAAGAAAAGTTGCAGGAAATATTAGAAAAATCAAAAAGTGGTAAAAATTTTATAGAGATACTTGGAAATCAAAATATACACATTAATCTAGAATCTAAAATACCATTTGTATTAATTACACCATCAACTTTAAAAAATACTCAAACATTAGTAATGGAATCAAATAATTTAGAAACAAATAATATTCAGAGTCTATTAAGACAAGCATTAAGTACAGGAAAAGACTTAAATGATATTTTAAAAGGAAGTAATCCAATTTTAATACCAATATTACCAAGTGAATCACCCAGCGCTCCATATTATCAACAATTATCAGCGGAATGCTTTCAAAATGGAGAAAGACCAGATTTAAATGTAGTAGAAGCCATAAATAAAGCAAAAGAAATTATGAAAAATCAATATAATGTAAATTTGAATGATAAAATATTTTTAAATGGATATTCTTCATCTGGATGTTTTGCACAAAGATTTTCTTTAATTCATCCAGAACTTATTGATACAGCTTGTATTGGTGGAGCAAGTGGAAGTATTCCTATTCCAAATTTAGATTTAGATTATCCTTTAGGAATAAAAAATTATGAAGAATTATTTGGTAAAAAATTCGATATTGAAGAATACAAAAAGATTACATTTAATTATTATGTTGGAAGTTTAGAGTGTGAAACAAAATCTTCAGATAGAACAGATGAAAATGGAAATTTAGCGCCTATGCATGATATGAGTTATTTTGATAGAAGCGTCCCTACAGATGTAGGAGAATCTTATAGAAAAAGTTTAGGACAAGATATGTTTGAAAGAGCTAAAAATACAGTAGCGATATTAAGAAATAATGAAATTAATATAAGTCATACAATTATTCCTAATATAGCTCACAATAACAATGAAGCACTTAAATTAGCACAAAAAAATCCTTTATATAAAAATGCTAGAGGAATTAGATTTTCCCAAGAACAAATAATTCTTTCAACATTTAATAAAATGAAACAACGAGATATTAGTAAGGAAAATAACGATACATTAATTGACCATGACTAGCTTAAAGATAATAATAGAGTATATATAATAGCCGAATGTTACATATACTCTATTTTAAATTTATCATTACTTTTAAATCTTTTATTTTAACAACAAATCAATTCATTAAAAACAAGTTCTTCAGCTTGAGCCTTAATAGAGTTCATTGTACCTACCCAATAAAGCATATCAGTATTTTTCATATCTTCTGTCAAATTGCTTTTTGCTTTCAATTGGTCAATTATTTGTTCCACTCTACTTTGTGCCGTTTTTTGTATTTCTTTCAAGTGAGTATTCAAAGTTCCATTCATAAGCATTATAGTATAATCAGTTTTTTTGTGTTCTTTCAAGTATTTTAATCTCGTTTTTCCATATTTGTTTAAGGTGATTTTTTCTTGTTTAGGTGCTATGATATTAGGTATATAATAATCCCCCTCTAAATGATATTCAATATCTGTTCTTTCATCAATTTTTATTTTTGGTAATTCATTATCCATAATTTTTTCCTCCTTTTAAAATCTGGTATCATTATTTTTCTTTTTATTTTTAGTTTGCTTGTTTTCATTTGGTATAGTTACTTTTCTAGCAATGTTATTTGCAATTTCATTATCATTGTTATCAAATATTCCATTCTTGTATAGGTCATCACTAACAATTTTATAGTTATTATCTTTATCATAGCAAATTCTTTTATGAAAATGGCTCATAATACTACACCAAAAGTCTTTAAATTTCTGCAATTCTTGTTTTATCTTTTCTTTTTCAGTTTGCAATCTGACTATAATCTTATCTTTAGTAGATATTTCACTTTTAAGATTTCCAATTTCATCATCTTTTTGCTTTAATTGATATTTTAATGAACGATTTTCTTTTTCTATTTCAAAAGCAGAATGTTCAAAATCTTTAATTGCCACATTTAAGTCATTTACACTTCTTACTGTCTGGGTTATATCTTTTACATCTTCTGTATAATTTTTGATTTTCTGGACATCCTCACTTGAAATAATCATATTATTTTTGTTTAGCTTAGTAGGTTTTAAACTGTCTAATATTGTATTTATATTATTGCTGGTGTTATCAAGTTTTTTAGTTTGAGTATTTGCTTTTTCAAGTTTTTGCTCTTTCTGTTTCAGCTGTTTTTTGATTTCTCTATAATTGCCCATTTCATTAACATTGATGTCTTGATTTCTACCTTTTTGCTTTTGCTTTAATCGTGTATTAACTTCATAAAACTTATTATATGATTTAATACAAGTATTTCGCATTTTATCTTGTATTTCAGTAAGTGTTGCTTTTGTAAATAATTTACTTTTTCCAACTTGCTTTTTCATTCCTCTAGTACAATTTGTAGTTACTGGAACACCTACAATATGCATATGGGGAGAAACTTCATCAAAGTGTATAGTTGCATTTGCTATTTTAAAATCTGGTACAATTTTAATTAAGTCCTTTACTTGTTCATTATATACATCAACCATTTTAAACCTATATCTTTCGTCTTTATCATTCCAAAAGTCCATATCTCCAAGTTCTATTATAATTTCACACGCAATATCATTTTGAGAATCACATACTTTTTTGAAGTAATCTTCAATTTTTCTATCTTCACGAATTTGATTATTGTTATATTCAATTCTAGCTTGTTCAAATTCTTCTAAATATACTTGCTTAACATCGTTTACAATATCATTCGTTCCATAAATTGTTCTAATTAGTTCTGTTTGATTATCATAATCTCTTAAATTGTGTTTATTAACATCTGATAAATCTTTTGCATTTTGAATAGCATTATTAGCTAGAGAAGTTGTGCCAGATACATTTTCCTTTGCAACTTTTTTTGCTAATTTACTTTTGTTTTTATCACTACCCAAGTGAAAAGAATATGCTAATTCTTGTTCCATTAAAAGCACCTCCTTGAACTTGCTTCATCAAGCAAAAGTGACATGATTTCTAAATTAGAACGTATTCGATTTAATATGTCACGTCTTTGCTTGTGCGCCAAATTTTGTTAAAAATTTGTGTGCATTTTTTAGCCGAAGGCTTTGTAAAAATACGAAGTATTTTTACAGGACTTTGACCTTGTCATAAGTCCTAACCCAGTAAGATTAAATTAAGTACACTTTATAAAAATTTATTTTATAGAACAGCTTAAACAGATATAAAATTATAGTTCTAAAAGTAGAGAAATTGAATTTTGGGAGGTTTTAGATATGGTAGAGATAACTTATCACAAAGAAGAAGATTTTTTTGTTCCTAACTTATATTTGGAGAAAGAAAATTATAAAAATGACTATATCATTGGAAAGTATGGACATTTAAGATTAGAGTATTTAAAAAATTATAGGAAATAATGTTTATGAATAAAACTTTAAGGCAACATATTGTTGATACTGATATACAAGCAAAAGAGAGAGTAGAATTACTTATGGATAAAATGTTAAAGAAAAATCCTATTGATGAAGAATTAAAAAATATTGCCCCGTTAAAATGGACTGGACTTATGAATAATTATAAACTTTGTGCTGAAGAAATTGTATATAAAGAACTTATATATTGTTAAAAATTACTATTTTTATAAATTATCACAGTGAAATCAGTTTCAAAGCAGAAGACTAACTCTCTCGAGCTAGCCTTCTGCATACTACTTGCACTTGCAATTTGGAAATTGAATTACTCTTCTGTTGTTGCACACGAAGTTGCTTCTTCTCCTACTTGTCTCATGCGATGACTCTTGTTATTCTTGGCATCGGAAGTATAGACAATCTCATCATCAAAGTCATTGTCAACAACCTTGAATCCAAGCGGTCTATATTCATGGCGATATACTGGTATAAATTTCATTTTGCCGTCAAGTAGTGCCATGAAAGTATTAATCTTTTCTTCCTCAGACATTTCTTCGCCACGACTTCTGTCATACTTAAAAACATCCCAAAAGTCATAGAATACTCTAAGGGAAAATCCTCTGCTACACAGCTCATCCCATTCTGTGTTTACTCGATGTATAACCTTCCACAAGTTTTCATAGTTCTGGAAAATCATACCATCACGCCAATCTTCATGTTGCTCTTCTGAGTCATGCATACCGACATGGTTCTTGCATGCAATTTCGCTAATGCAACTAATCTTGGCACTGAGATAATCTTTATATCGAGACTGAGAGTTAAGCTTGAGAGCTTCATTATGAAGTGCATAAAATTCCTCAAAAATCTTCTGGAAAACTTTAACATCTTCCTCGCTCAGTCTTTCATAGTTGCGTGTGTTCTCAGCAAGGTATTGTACAGCCTCTGTGATATTTTCGATGTGCCAACATACACCACCGCAATCTTCCCAATTGACTTTAGCAGACATTGACTTTTTAAAGAAAGCCTTAAGCATGGGTTTGATTTCTTCTGCACAAGATACATGATAATAACTACATTCCATAGCTCTATTCATATAGTCTGTCATCCGAGAGATAAAAGGGTTGTCTTTTTTTGCATTTTTTCCAAACATAGTAGTTCCTCCTTATTTTCAATAAAACTGTTTAAATACAACCGCATAAGCATAAGGAATAAACAATCCTTATAATGTAATTGTACCATATTTTACATAAAAAATCAATCTTCACATTCTACAAAAGTATATTAAAATTTACAATAATTTACAAAATTTATTGACTTTAAGCTAAAATCGTGGTATATATTATGTGTATTATAGGTAGGAATACAAGAATATTGATGTCTTCTTTGGAATAACATTCCTCAGATGCCAGGCGAAAACGAGTCGCATAAGGGATTGCGAACTGGTTATTAGAAAGTGTGAAAATTTTAAAATAATAGTAAACTTGTCCAGTATTTATAAGTAATTAAGAAAGCCATGAGTGCAAAATTCAATATTCTATTTACATACACACTAAAAAAGAGTACATATTTATAACTCAAATTTTGTTTGAGCTTATTAAATTTGTATTCGTAGTAGGTAAATAGAGTATTGGTATATCGCTTATGGTATTTTTGTTGTGTATAAATTCTTGCCCTCTCTATTTATGCAGAACAAAAAGAGCTGAATAATTTGTTTTGGGTATGTAAACAAATTATTTTATCTTGGCGAAGCCAAGCATAAATTATCTATCGTATAATTAGATAATTTATGAGTTCTCCGCTAGGAGCCCACGACATCTTTTCAAAACGAAGTTTTGAAAGTGTCATAGTGGGTTACATACTTTCGTAAGAAAGTTATGTAACAGCTCCTTTCGGTCGCTACTTGCTACCTACAGAAAGGAAATATATTGGACAAGAACAAAACAAACTATTCAGTAGCTAGAGTAGAAACTTATACTAAAACAAGTATAACTAAAGCTGAAAGACACAACGAAAGAAAAAATAAATCATATTCTAATATGAATGTTGATTTAGAGCGAACACCAAACAATATACACTACAAAAGATGTGAAACTACCTACAATGAAAAATTGAAAGAATTAGTAGATAATGGACAAGTATCACTTCGTGGACTAAAAGATAATGCTAAAATCTATGATGAATTGATATTTGATATTAACTCTGACTATTTTGAAAAACATGGAGGATACAAATTTGCAAAAGAATTTTACGAGAAAGCATTTCACTTTGCTGAAAAAGAAATGGGAAGTGATAATATTATATCTGCTGTTATGCATGCAGATGAGCTTAATCTTGCATTAACAGAAGAATATGGAAAACCTATTTATCACTATCATTTGCACGTTGTAGCACTTCCTATTGTGAAAAAAGAAATTAAATGGTCTAAAAGGTGCAAAGATAAATCACTTGTTGGAACTGTAAAGGAAGTTATAAATCAAGTAAGTCATAGCAAGAAATGGAAATCAGAGCAATTAGTAGATAATTTTGGAAAACCTGTATATGATAAAAACGGAAAAGCAGTTTTAGTAAAATCATATAGTTTATTACAAGATAGATTTTTTAAATATATGAGTGATTGTGGCTATAAAGACTTTATTCGTGGAGAAAAAGGAAGTAATGCAGAGCATTTAGATAATTTACAATTTAAAATAAAAAAGGATACTGAAAGGCTAGAAAATATAATAAATCAAGTTAAAGAAAAACAATCTACTTTTGATAATATTATGAAATTTGATAAACAAATTAAAGGCATATCAAATTTAGGAAAACAAAAACGATTTTCCAAAAAAATTGAACTAGAGCCACAAGACTATGACAATTTACTTAATTATGCTAAAAAAGGCATTGTTGCAGATAAGGAAATATATGAACTAAACAAGAGAATTGATAATTTGAGAAATACAGTCAATAAGTGGAAATCGTTGTATGATGATATAGTAGAAAAAACAAAAGATTATTTCCATGCTATAAAACTTACTCCTGAAATAGTTGCAAACTTTTTCAAAAGTTTATTTGATAAAGAAAAACAAGATGAATTAGAAAGAGAGCGAATAGAACAAGAGAAAGTACAAACTGAAAGAAAATCTCGTGAACAAGCAAGACTAGAGAAACAAAAACTTAAGAACTCTCCTGAATACAAGAAGAAAAGGAGGGCTGATAGAGATGCAAGATAATGAAAAGATAGTTATAACTGGTCTTACTGATGAAGAATATAAATTTATTGAAAATATAAGAAAAGAAAATGCAGAAAGATTAAGTAAAATGAGCAATGACGAATTACTAGACTATATAAAAACTCTTTGCCCTGAACAAGAATTGAACTTTGAAAAACAAATAAAAGGAACAACTTACAAAGTAAACACATACTTTAGTGATACTTCCGAATATACCATATTACAAAGTCTTTTAAAAATTTTTGAAAAATAAAAATTTTGTATTGAAATCCATGCTTGGAATATGGTATATTATGACTACTACTAAGGTAGAAACTATAATTTTATATCGTATTTCAAGTTGTCAAATGAAAGGAGTAAAATTATATGAAACAGCTAGAAAACGATAAAATCACTGCTTTATACTGTCGTTTATCAAGAGATGATGAACTTTCAGGAGAAAGCAATAGTATAACAAATCAAAAATCAATTTTAAGTAAATATGCAAAAGATAACCATTTTCAAAATATTAAGTTCTTTGTAGATGACGGATATTCTGGAACAACTTTTACAAGACCTGCTTTTATGGAAATGATGGAACTTGCAGAAAGTGGTAATATTGGAACAATTATAGTAAAAGATCATTCAAGACTTGGAAGAAATAGACTTGTTGTCGGACAACTTCTTGAAGAAGATTTTGTAAGACTAGGCATTAGATATATTGCCATAATGGACAATATTGATAGTAGTAAAGGTTTAAATGACTTCTTACCTATTCAAGACTGGTTTAATGAAATGCACGCTAAAAACACAAGTCAAAAAGTTAGAGCAGTTCTCAAAAATAAAGGAGAATCAGGAATATCACTTGCAAATAATGTTCCTTATGGTTATAAGAAAGATGAACAAGATAAAACTAAATGGATTATTGATGAACAGGCTTCCAAAGTTGTAAAAGAAATATATAACTTGTTTATTCAAGGACATGGAACTTTTGAAATTGCAAGAATACTTACTGAAAGAAACATTATGACACCAGCTGAATATTTTGTAAGTATTGGAAGAACATTTCCTGCTAAATTACAAACCTTTAAGCATCAATGGAATGCTACAACGGTTGCAAGTATTTTAGATAGACAAGAATATATTGGAGATACTGTAAATTTTAAATATACCATTCGTTCTTACAAAGATAAAACTAAAGTTGCACTTCCAAAAGCAGATTGGCAAATCTTTAAAAATACTCATGAGCCAATAATTGATGAATATACTTGGAATATTGCACAGCAACTACGAAATAACAGGAAAAAACCAACTCGTTCAGGTAAAAAAAGTATATTTTCTGGATTACTATTCTGTTATGATTGTGGTAAAAAACTATATTTTCAATCGCCTGTAACAGATGCAAAATCAAAAGACCATTACAGATGTTCCAGTTATAAAAATAATACTTCCTTATGTACTTCTCATTATATTTCAGATGAAGTATTACAAAGTCTTGTTTTAGAAAATGTGCAGAAAGTACTTTATTATATGAAAGATTATGAAGATTTATTTATACAAGAGCAACTAAATAAAAACTCTAAAGAGGAGTCAAAGAAACTATCTCAAAACAAAGAAGAACTTGAAAGAGCAAGAGCTAGAATAATTGAAATAGATAACTTGTTTCAGCATATTTACGAAGATAATATTTCAGGAAAATTAACAGATGAAAGATTTAGAAATTTATCTTTTAATTATGATAAAGAACAACAAGAACTAAAAATAAAAATTGAGCAATTGTCAAAACAAATAAACAATACTGAAAAGAAAACAGTTGATTTAACACAATTTATAAGCAATGTTAAAAAATATACTGAAATAACAGAATTAACACCAGAGATTTTAAATAAACTAATTGAAAAGATACTTGTCCATCAAGCAGAAATAGTAAATGGCAAGAAAACACAAGAAATAGATATTTATTACAGAGGTGTTGGCATAATCTCTTTTCCAGTTAGTGTTAATGATATGAAAATGGCAATTGAGAAAATGATAAATAAAAGAAAAACAGCTTAATTATTAAGAAAATATAAGCAATTATATGGGGAGAACATTTTAGTGTACTTAACTAAAGCGTTCTCCCCTATGAGTTATGACGTGCCATCATAACTCGGGGGCTCTGCGAGGCAATAAATTTTCTCCCACAGAGATAAAATTTATTCAAATTACCTCACACAAAATTTATATTGCTACCCGCAAATATAAATTTGTTCTCGTTAATTCGTTGTTGCAACATAATTTATATACTAAGCAGGAGTTGCAACAATTATTCAGCATTTCCTTTGTCGCACTTTACTGGCTTTACACCTATTGGAATAGGTGTAGGCTCTTTCATATAAACTACACTATCGTTTGTTTCATCTGGTATAAAGTCAAATGCTGAATTAATATCTTGCATTTGGAATTTGTCTTCCTCGTTTATATAGATAATTCCAAATTCATAAGTTGGCATTTTACCCTCTGGATCA
>CAKONA010000018.1 GCA_934096785.1 uncultured Bacilli bacterium
ATACAAATCTAGCAGGAGCTCCATGTTTAAGTAAATATCTAACACTTCCTCCAGTTAAATGTGGTCTTAAACATAATCTTTCACATCCGCTTTTGTCTTCAGTGCCATCAACCCAGAATGTATCCATAGATTGACGAGCTGGATGATCTTCTGGAAAATTTAAGTTATCAAATGCATACTTTTCACTACTAATGTCATCCTCACTAAATACTTCAAATCCAAATGATAAGAATGCTTGATTTAAGTCATAACACATCTGAGTAATTGGATGTAAACTTCCACCATTAATACTACTACCAGGAAGAGTTAAATCCATAGGTTTATCAAGCACACTTTGTAATGATATTAACTCATCTTGTTTCTTTTGACTAGCTTCTGCTACTAACTTCTTAATTTCAGTAGTAATCATACCAATCTCACGTCTAAGATCTGGTCCTAAAGAACCCATAGACTTCATAATCTCAGTAAGTTCGCTTTTCTTACCAGTTAATTCCTTCATAACTTCTTGAAGTTCAGTAACACTTTTACATTCATTAATCTTATTAAGACTATTTTCTTTAATTTGTTCTAATTTTTCTTTCATAATTCGTCCTTTCTTAAAATAAAAATAGTGTCCATCCATAAAGGACGAATCACTATTAAATCCGCGGTACCACCTTTGTTCTATTACTAGCACTTTATTAGAATAACGCTCATCACGATTTGACTCAGTTATTGAAATTTATGAGTATAGTTCTATTAATAGCTTCCAGTCAATGGCTATTATTCCCTGTAATAGAGTTCTATATCACTACTTAGATAACCTCATAGTCAATAAAAACTACTAAAATTATACATCTTATTTAATGAGTTGTAAACCCAATTTATACATTTTCACCTAAAATAACAATTTATTTAGGCTTTCTTCTTAAGTTTCATTTCTTCTTTTTTAAGTTCATTTAAAGTACTATCAATATTTATAACACTATCAAATCTATCTTTATATAAAGTAGCACTATATCTAATAGATTTAATTATATCTAACTCTTTAGCATCCATTATAATAGCTATTTCTTTAACACTATATGCTTTATTATTAATATAACCTAATTTTAAACATAAGATGATTGCTTGTTTAGGATCAAGACTATTAAACATACTCCTTAAGTCATGAGAATCAATAAATTCTATGATTCTAGCATAATCATCCGCTGTGACTACAGCCTTCTTTTCTACCTTTAAAGTACCATCACGTAAAGCTTTAAGCATAGATTTCATTTTAGGCATAACCTTATTATAATAAACTTTAGAATCATAGCCATTAAGTTTACTAAATTCACTTGGCACATTAAAGTCTTCTCCAAACCTTAAGTGAAGTAGTCTTAACTCTTCATCATCTAACATACTTATAACAGTATCAACTTCTTCTTTTGTATATTTACTATATTGTTGATACACAGTTTTATAATATTTAGGTCTCTTACCAAGCAATACTTCACCCTTCTTTAAAGTTCCATCATGATATGCCTTAATAAGTGCTTTCATCTTAGGAAGTACATTATTATAGTAATCATTATAATCACGTCCCCTAACAAGTTTACTCTTAACATTAGATATACTAAAGTCTTCTCCAAATCTTAAGTGAAGTAGTCTTAACTCTTCTTCGTTAAGCATACCTATAACAGTATCAACTTCTTCTTTTGTATATTCTTTAAATTGATCATAAATAGATGCACTATACTTATAAGTTCTATCTACCTTTTTCTTTTCTTTTTTACTACTGTATTCAATCAAACCTTTTTCTGCAAGATTCTTTCCAATTCTTTCAGTTTCACGCATTATAATTCTAGATACATAAGATTGAGACATTCCCATTACATCACTAATTTCTCTTTGTTTTAAAGGTTCACAGTCAAAACCATACTCTAAATACATAATCTTTCTAATATTATCTTTCTTTATCTTATCTACTTCAGCACGTATTAAACTTAAATATTCACGTCTTTCATAATTTCCTTCAATATCAACACTTTCATCCATAGTAAAGTCTTCAACAGAAGCAGAGTGACCATCTTTATCTGTATATTTATAATCACTTAAACTAACATTATTTTTAGCCTTTCTTCTCTTTCTCATATACATAAGTATTTCATTAGTAATGCAAGTACTAGAATAAGTAGCAAAATTAGCATTCTTTTCACAGTCATAAGTATCAACAGCTTTAATAAGTCCAATAGTACCAACACTTACTAAGTCATTAACATCATGTCCAGTCATACTAAACTTTCTAATAACTATTGAAACAACTAATCTAAGATTATGTTCAACAATTACATTACGTAATTCACTTTCTCCATTTTTAAGTCTTTTTAAATAATCAATTTGAACTTCTTTATCTAAAGATTTAGGTAATTCATTATAAAAAGCATCTATATAAGCCATATCATTATCTCCTTAACAATTTAATCCAATTTAAGAGTCTTATTAGTTTCCATAGTAAATAACAAACTCTTAATTCTAGGTAAAATATAATTTAAAAATCTATAATAAGCAGCTTCATAATTAGGATCAGAAGAATTAATACTAGAATTCTCTAAATCAAGTCCCCATATTATTTCAATATCTCTTTTATCTTCATCACTAAGTTTGTCAATCGCATCATTAATTATATTATGATCATAACTAATATAATCATAAAGTGTTTTAAATCGTCTAGCAGTCTTTTTAAATTCTACATTTTTAGCTTCTTCAGGAAGAATGAAACCTTTAGAAATTAAATTCTCTAGAATTTTCTTATTTTCTTTACGAAGCACTCTACTTACATATGATTGAGAAAGTCCTAAAGCATTCGCAACCTCTCTTTGAGTCATAGGGTCTCCCTCAAACCCGTAAAACATATACATTATTTTTCTATACATTTCATTCTCAATATTATCTACTTCACTTCTTACTTCTCTCAAATTAACACTTTTTATATAATCATTTTCTATATCAACATTATCATCACTAACAAAATCCTTTATAAGAAGAGTTCCGCCTTCATGGTCATCTAAAAAAGGATCATCTAAACTAACCTTAATAACACTTTTCTTGTTTTTACCCACTCTTAAAGACATAAGAATCTCATTATCAATACATCTAGTCGCATAAGTACCAAAACTAGCATTCTTTTCATAATTATAAGTATCAACCGCCTTTATAAGTCCAATAGTCCCAATACTAACTAAATCTTCCATATCATGACTAGTTAAACTAAACTTCTTTATAACAGAAGAAAACACAAGTTTCATATTATGTTCAATCAAAATATTACGAACACTTACATCCCCATTTCTAAGTCTTTTAAAATATTCAAGTTGCACATTTTTATCTAAAGCCTTTGGTAAATTTTTATATTGTGAATATGTATAATTCATTTAATCATCTCCTTAACAAAAGTCAATCTAATATACCATAAACTCACTCAAAAGTCACTACATTTTTACAATTTTTTACGAAGAAAAAAGAAATCATTTTCTGATTCCTAATTCATCTTTAATGTCTTATTAGTTTCTAATTCAAATAGTATTTTATTCATCTTAGGTAAAATGAACTTTTTGATTTTGTAATCAATTCTTTGATAATCATTACCTTTAACACTTATAACAGGATTTTCTAAATCTAGTCCCCATCTTGCTTCAATAAGAGTTTTCTCTTCTTCACTAAGCATATCTATAACAGCATTTACTTTATCATGACTATAATTAAAGTTATCATATATAGTTTTAATTTTTCTACCAGATTTAGTTCTTTTAATTTTGTCTTCCCTATAATATGAAGGAACTGTATCAAGTCCTAATTCATGTTTTCTGTCATCCTTGATTTCAATAAATCCTTCACTCACAAGTGTTCTACTAACACTCTTTAAAAAATCTCTTAGAATATTATATATTTGAGCTCTTGATATTCCATATTCACTTGCTAGTTCTATTTGAGTTCGAACAGGATATCCAAAACCAAATATCTTACTTATTATTTCTCTATTTCTAGGTTTTGCAATAGAATTCACTAGTTCACTTAATCTATTTTTAAATTCACGATTTTCAATCATCCCTAGTATATTAGTCTTTTTATCTGGAAGAATATCAATAAACATAACATCTCTACCATCTTCATTATGAAAAGCAGTACCTTCTAAACTTAAATGATTACGTTCTTCACCTTTATTTTTAAGAAACACAAGCATAGCATTATAAACACATTTATAAGCAAAAGCATAGAATCCTATTTCTTTAGTATAATCATAATTATCAACAGCATTAATAAGTCCAATAGTACCAACTTGTAATAAATCTTCTTTATCTAAGTTTAAAAAATTAAACTTCTTACTTATAACATCAGTAACAATTCTAAGATTATGCATTATTAATACATCTCTAAGTTCTACTTCACCATTTTTAAGTCTTTTAAAGTATTCAAGTTGTATTTCTTTATCTAATGCTTTAGGAAACTCAATATTAGCATTATAACTATAAAACATAATTACCCCCTTACATCATAACACGTGTTCTTTTCATTACTTCTTCTTTTTTAATACCAAGTTCTTTAAGTCTAGAGTCACTTAAATCAATAGCATCTATTCTAAGTAATTCTTTAGCAATTTGTCTAGTATTATTTTTAAGAATTTTTGATACAAATGACTGACTAAGTCCTAATATTTCAGCAATTTCACATTGAGTAAGAGTTTTTGAGTCAAATCCATAAAACATTTTTAATATTGCTTTATCTCTTTCATTACTAATATTTTCAATCATGTGTCTTATAATGTTTCTAACATTTTTATCTTCATAGTCACCCTCTAAGTCAACATCATCCATAAGAAAAACTTCAAAAGTAGAACCTGTATCTTCATTACTTTTGCTAGTTAGCATAGAGTCATAACTAAAACACTTATCAGCATTTCTAATTTTCTTACGTATAAACATATTTATTTCATTAGAGATACATCTACCAGCATAAGAATTAAAAAGCACTCCTTTTTCATTATCAGGATCATATGAATCAATTGCTTTTAAAAGGCCTATAACTCCTATTTCAAATATATCATCTAAATCATTAAGTCCATCATTATAATAAGAATTAGCAAGTAAAGAGACTAACCTTAGATTATGTTCAACAATAACATTACGTAACTCACTTTCACCATTTTTATATCTTTTTAAATATTCTTGTTGTGTTTCTTTTGATAAACACTTTTTTAATTTTAAAGTTCCAAATCCATAACTTGTCATTTTATTTTCCCCCTTTAATTTATAATCTTTTCATTTCTTTTTGACTAAGTTCTATTACATCTCTACTTTCTAGCAATAATGCTAAAGTACGTGTAACATTTCTAACTATTCTGCATACCTGACTTTGAGCAAGTCCATATTCACTTGCAATTTCATATTGAAACCTTGGTTTAGAACTAAAACCATAATATTTCATAGCTATTTCTTTTTCTCTTGAATCAGGTAGTTCATCAATTACTTTTCTTATTTCACTATGAACAGAGTTCTCTAGTATATCTTCTTGAAAATCAGATTTCTCATCTACAATTGTATCAATCATATCAATGTTCTTTTCTTCTTTAGATTCTTTTACAACTGTATTTAAGCTTACAGTTAATGGTTTACTTCTCCAATTTCTAATAGTTCTATGTATCTCATTAAATATGCATTTACAAGCATAAGTACTAAAATCATATCCTTTATCAACATCATACGTATTAATAGCTTTAGTAAGTCCAAGACAGCCAATTGAATATATATCATCTATATCAAACTCTACGTTCTTAAAATATTTATTTATAGTAAAAGGTACAAGTCTTATATTATGTTCAAAAATCTCTTCACGTGCTTCTTTTGATCCATTTTTCATATCAATTAAATATTGTTTTTGCACATCTTTTGGTAATCTTTTAGCAAATTTTTCACTTAAATAAGCATACTCCATCATCACATTCCCCCTTAATAACGTGCATATTATACCACAAAACAACATTTTTTTCAAGAAAAAAGTAGCCATTGCTACTCATATATAGTTATATTACCAAGACCACCATTTATTTTTATAGTTTTATTAGCATTATTATTTATAAGTCCTGAACTAACTTCTTTATTATTTATTGTAATTTCTCCAAGTCCTTTATTAATATCATAGTTAAATTCATTTATGCTTGATGCTATTTTAATATATGTATTTCCTACTCCTAAATTAATTTCACTATCTCCATTAATTATTCCAGAGTAATTAAAGTCTCCAACGCCACCTTTAAATTCTAAATTATTTATATTAGAATCAGTAATCTCAGTGTTACCAATAGCCATATCCATTTCAAATTCATTAGTTACATATAGATTACTTATACCAGTGTCTCCTGCTTTATTTTCAAGTTCAAAGTCTTTACATTTAAATTTAGAAATACTCACATCTCCATATTTCATATCTATATTAACATCATTAAGTATCATATCTTTAGGAATAGTAATAACAGTCTTATAATCTTTATGTTTAATACTACTATTTTCTTTTAAAGTTACAACACCATTTTCATAATTATATTTAAGTTTACTATTATTTGATTCAATAGAAAATTCATCTCCACTGATTATTTCTAAACTACTATTTTTAAGTTCAATATTTAACTCGTGAATTTCTTCTTTCATAATTTCAGTATAAACATAAACACTATTATCATCTTTCAAATCAAAGATACTAAATAAGTCAAGAAAAGCATCGGCAATAAAACCAATGACTCCAGCAATTATTATAACGGCTAACCCTAAAGCACAATACTTAACAAATTTTTGCCACGATGTCATTTAATTTCAACTCCACCGAATATAGAGCATCCATTAACATATACAGTTGTTTTATCTTTCTTTTTATTATATTTAGTTTTATCATTAACTCCGCCAAATATAGATGTACTCTTAACTTCAATCTTTAAGTCTTCAGGTACTAGTATAGTAACACCACCAAATATAGCTGTAGCTTCTATAACACTACCATCTTTAATCTTAGCATTTCTTAAATCTAAAGTAACACCACCAAATATAGCATTTACTTCACTACCTTTAAATTCTTGATCATCAAATTTTATATTTTGTCCACTAAAGCAAGCACAAAATTCATTACCACTAACCTTCTTAGAACCTTTCTTATCTTTATCTCCTATCATAATAGAAAATCCAATAAATATAAGTCCAAGTGGTAATAATAACTTCCACATTAAGTCAAACGTAATAAAGTTTTGACAAGCAGATAATAATAATAAACCAACTATAAGCCATATAATACTACCAAGTTTATCATCATCTGATATAATTCCATTTACCGCAGGAATTATAATAAATAAAGTCCACCATCCATCAAAGAATACATGAATATCTGTAATTCCAAACGAATTAAGGCCAACAATACCCCCAGCTATTATAAATAAAATTCCAATTATAATAGTACTACTCTTCTTCATATTTTCACCTCTATATCTATTATACAATATTTTTATTATTTTTTTAACCCAAAATTCCTAAATGTTCAAGTAATATTTCAAGTCCTAAAAGTATAAGTATAACGCCACCACAAAGTTCAGCAATATTCTTATATTTACTACCAAACTTATTACCTATATAAACACCTATAACTGATAATATAAATGTAATAATTCCTATCATAGGAAATGTCAAAACAGCATTCTTATTTCCATAAGCACATACATATGCAATACCTACTACTAAAGCATCTATACTTGTCGCAACTGCAAGTAAAAACATAGTTTTAAACCCTAAATCACCATTTTCATCCACATCATTACTTCTAGATTCTGCTACCATATTACCACCAATTAAAGCAAGTAAAATAAAAGCAATCCAGTGATCTATACTAGTAATTATATGTTCAAAACTCTCTCCTAAAAAGTAGCCTAAGGTAGGCATTAAAGCCTGAAAAACACCAAACCAAATACCAATCTTTATAGCATCCCACATCTTAATTTTCTTTAAAGAAAGTCCTTTGCACACACTTACCGCAAAAGCATCAGCTGCTAAAGACACACTAATTAATAATATTTCAAATATATTCACACCTTTTCACCTCACATTGGATTTACATGAATTATAACTAAGTATATTTCATCTATCTCACTAACAATTTCTTTTTCAAGTTTATTTGCTATCTCATGACTATCAAAAGTACTCATATTACCATCTACATATATAGTAAAACTTATCTGATACATATAACCTACTGGAGTAGAATTAAAATGAATTACATTTTTTATTTCCTTGTGTCTATCTATTATAGCATACACTTCATTCTTTGTATCAATAGAAATTGACTTATCCATTAAAACATTATAACTTTCTATAAATAGTTTAATAGATGTATAAATAATCCATATAGATATCATTATACCTGTCACACCATCTAAAAAGTATATACCTTTAAGTGACAATAAACATGATATTAAGTTAACACTAGTAATAATCATATCATTAAAGTGATCCCGAGAATTAGCTTTAACTAATAAATTATTATATTTCTTATACACCTTATTAGTATATATAAATAATAAGAACTTAACTAATATTGTAAGTAAACACACAACTATTAGCCACATAGAAAATTCATATGTTTTTCCATTTATAAGAGACATAAAAGAATCTTTAAGTATAAATAAAGCCATAAGTATCATAGAAATACTAATAAGCATAGAATATATATATTCAGCTTTACCATGTCCTAAATTATGATCATCATCACTTGGTTTACTTGATATTTTATTACCTATATATGTCATAAGTGATGAAAATATATCTCCAGCACTATTAAATGCATCTGCTATCATTGCTTGACTACCTGTAATAAATGCAATAATTCCTTTTATAATCATTAGAAATATATTTCCTATTATACCAAAAAGACTAGCTAATTTTGTACTTTTAAATCTATTCATTTTTATCCCTCATTCAAAGTATTTTATTGTAAATACAGTACCAATTTTAGGAGTACTTTTAACACTAACTGAACCATTATCTTTTTCTATTATTGATTTTGATAATGCAAGTCCTATCCCAACACTATCCTTATTAGTATTTTTCCCTTTATAGAACCTATCAAATATATATGGTAAATCTTTTTCATCTATTCCAGTTCCATTATCTCTAATAAGAATTCTTGCATACACTTTATTTTTAGTATAATTTACTTCAACAAAACCACCATTCAAAGTATGTTCTATAGAATTTTTTATTATATTACTTAGTGCTTCAACTTCCCACATAAAGTCACATTTTATAGAAGAATCTTTTTCACCAGATACCTTAATACTTACACCTTTTAATTCACTTAAAGCACTAACTCTCTTTATAGCCTCATTCACTATATCTTTAATTAATACATCTTCTTTATTAAATTTTATTACATTCGCATCAAACTTAGAAAGTTTAAGAAGATTTTGTACTAAGAAATTTATATTTATTATTTCTCTTTTAATATTAATTAAGAACTTACGTCTTATCTTGATATTCATATCCTCATTATCAAGTATATTATCTATCATAATAGTTATACTTGTAAGAGGTGTTTTTAATTGATGACTTATATCACTCAAAGAATCCTTTAAATTAAGTTTATCTCTCAAAGAATTATCAGCTTCACTTCTAAGCATTAAAGAAGTCTTATAAACTTCTTGTTTTAAAACAGATAATTCATCCTCAGTATATTCTTCTATATCTATATTAAAGTTTCTTCTATTTATTTTAGATATTAACTCTATTATTTTATTGATTTTCTTTGTTCTCTTAGACTTATTTATTAAAAAGAATACATATATTATAACTATTATTATAAATAGAATACCAATATCAATAACCAAATATTTGTTAAACAATTTATCATTTTCTATAATAGAACTGTTTTTATTATTAATGCCATATTCACTAAGCAAGTCTTCACTACTCTTACTAGAATTTATTATTTCAATCATATCATTTTTATCTATATCAGGGTACTTTTCTATAACAGCATTAATTATAGAGTTTACACTCTTATTATAATTTAAAGTATACATCTCATATTGACTATTTAAAAGTACATAAAAAGAACCTAGTGATAAAATAATCACTATTATCATAAAAATTAAAGTTCTTTTATTTATTTTATTTTTCATCTATCCTATAACCTATTCCTTTTAATGTAATTATTATATCAGTATCTAATTTCTCACGTATTCTTTTCATATAAACAGTAACAGTATTATCATTAACATCATTTCCTGTCCACTCCCATATACTTTCTATAATTTTATCACGAGTAACTACTGAATTAATATTATTAAATAATAGTCCTAGTATTTTAATTTCTAATGTAGTAAGGCTAACCTCTTTATTATCTTTATAAACACACATTCTATTTAAATCAAATGTTATATTAGAAACACTAATAGTCTTCTTATTAAGTATTTTATTAATGCGAGCAATCAATTCTCCCGTCCTAAAAGGCTTAGTTAAATAGTCACTAGCACCCATATTTAAAGCATTAACTATATCTTCTTCACTATCACAAGCAGTTAAAAATATAACAGGAATTCCTCTATCTTTAATATATTCTTTATATAAATCAAAACCATTCCCATCAGGTAAAGTAACATCTAATATGATTAAATCTGGTTTATTATCTTCTAGATACTTCAAAGTATCTCTAACATTAGACACACTTACTAAATCTATTTTATTCATTTTAAAAGAATATTCTAAACTCTCTCTAATATTTAAATTATCCTCCACTAATAATATCTTCATATCTACCTCGTCAATCTATTATAACACAAAAAGGACACGAAGTCCTTAAA
>CAKONA010000019.1 GCA_934096785.1 uncultured Bacilli bacterium
CTTATAAACATATATGTAATTATAGAAGAAATTATAAAAGCACATATTGTTAGATATCCATTAGACATATTAATCACCTATCTTTACAATATATATTTTAGCACAATAAAAAAGTTAATTCATTAACCTTTCGTTAATTTATTAACTATTTTACTATTTATTTTGTAGTTTTCTAATTGGACCAAATGCTTCTTCTGGAGTAACAACTCCTTTTGGTTTATATACTAAGCCATCAATATATTCTTGATTGAAGTATGGCCATTCTTTAAATCTAGCTTCAACGTATTTTTCCCATTCATCTCCATTAAGTTCTTTTCTTACTAGTGGCTCTTCACTTTCCCAGATTTCCCATTTAAGTGTTGATAATGTATCTCTTAAGTCAGTAATTGCCCTTGATTTCTCTTCTTTACCTTCTCCATATACATTCATATCAAAGTTCTTTCCAATATTCACTTTAAATGTTTTTCCATATTGGTCGCATGCTACTGGAACTATAATTGCATTCCCTGCTTTAGCTATATCAACTATTCCCCAATATGCTGGTAGCATTGGTAGTTCTGGAGTCATATTCCAAGTACCTTCAATGAAGTACATTAAATTTCCATTTTGTTTTAAATGGTCTGTCATTTTCTTTGTAACTGCTTGTCTATCTTCTTTAACTTTTTCATTAAAGTAGAAAACACCATTTAAAGCTAAAAATTTTTCATCAGGTATTCCTTGAATATGTTCATAATCTCCTGATAATAAATAATAGTGGTCTTTAATTGCTTCACTAACTACTTCTATATCAAATTTTCCTACATGTGTAACTGCAAATATTATTGGTCTATCAGTTGGTTCTCTTAAGTCATTTAATAATTCATAGTTAAATCCACCAATTCTATTTTTTAATTTATACAATGATAAGATTAACCAATGTAGTTTTTTTCTTTGTTCTAAAGATATTGTATGCCATATTTTACTTTCGTCTTTTGTTCTAAGACTATAATATAATTTATTAAACTCTTTAAAACGTTTTTCCCTTTCTTCTTCACTTATTCCTTTTTCATAAACCCATTTTTGTTTATCTGCTAAAATATTCATAATAATCCCCTTTAAAATTGTACATATTATAACATAATGTTTTGTTTTTTTAAAGGGAAATGTTTCATTTTTGATACTTTAGCAAGAAAAAACTGCTTTTTATAAGCAATTTCTTTTTCCAAGAGTCATTTCACGTATTTTTTGTTCTTTTTCTAATACTTGAAGTTCTCTTTCTTTTAATTCGTTTTGTTTTTCAATAGCTTTTGCTAGACGTTCAAATACCTCTACATTACTGTTGAATTTCTTAAGTTCTATTTTTAATCCATCAGTATTTTTTAATGCTACTCTTAATCCGTCTAACATATCTGTTTGATATGACATTTTATATTTCCCCCTTTAAGTGACAAGTATTATATAATATTTTTGTATTCTTGTCAAATTTTTTGTATAATTAAGATAAGGTAAGGTGTAGAGATGAAATTAAAGAAACTAATTAAACCAGTTAAAATTATATTGATTATATTAATGTGTATACTAGGATTACTTGCTTTTATAGCAGTGTATGATTTAGGATATAAATTACTTTTAGGAGGAGACCATTCATATTTATTTGGTTATACTTATCATAAGGTAAATGAAAACAATATGTTTCCTGATTATAAGATGAATGATGTTGTTATATTAGAAAGAAATAGTTCTTATCAAACTGATGATATTGTATTATATAAGTATTATGGAAGTTATAAACTTGCTAGAATTAAAGATTTATCTGCTGGTAAATACTTTTTAGAAGATAAAGGAAGTACTATAGATGATACTTATGAAGTTACTAATGAATTGATTATTGGTAAGGTTGCACATAACTTTAGAAGTTTCGCTATTATATTCTCTATTATTACTAGTCCTCTTACTATACTATTATTTATGTTATGTATTGGAGGTTATTTCTTCTTAACGCTTGGAGATAGAGGGTAAATGAAAAGAGTTAGAATATTCTAGCTCTTTTATTCTACTGATTTTAATGATTCAACCATTTTAATATGTTTTAAACTAAAGTATGTAAATATATCTACTATAAATGTAAATATTAGTGTGATACCTAATGAATAGATATAACTATAGATAGATATTTTAGGACTGAACATTGTAATATCTAATTCACATGTTTTGATAATGTACATTGTAAGAGTATATCCTATAAAACATCCTAGTATCATTCCAATGAATGTTAGTATTTTATTTTCTCTTGATATGTAATCGTATACTTCATTGTCATAGAAACCTAGTACTTTTATTGTTGCTAGTTCTCTTTTTCTTTCGCTTATGTTTATACTTGATAGGTTATAAAGTACTACGAATGCTAGGAGTCCTGCTGAAACTATTAATATACCTGATACTTGTCCGAAGTTTTCCATTGCATCATCAAATATTGTTCTACTAAGTGAATTGTATATTAGTTTTGATACTGAGTCGTATTCTTTTAATCTTTTTGATAAGTCTTTTCTTGATTCATCAGTTAGATTATCTATTTTGACAAGCATTGTGTTGTATTTATCACTATCATATTTATCTTTACTCATGTAGATGTAATGCATTATATAGTTTTCAGTAGGTCCACCTACTTCAAGAGAGTATTCTTTGTCATCAAGTTTTATCTTTAAAGTATCATTTTCTTTTAGGTTTAAAAGATTATATAGTTTTTCTGATACATATAGTTTATTATCTAGTGTGTACTTTTTATTAGTTTTTCTATTTTGTATTTTTATGAAGTCTTCGTAGTTATCAAATGGAATAATTAGTTGTACTGTTTGATTAGTATCTTTGTTTAGTATGTCTATTGATTCTTTATTGACTTTTAGAGTCTTCTTAAATTCTTTGAATTTTGATATTTCTTCGTAATCTTTATCTAGTGTTTTACTATCTTTGTTGAATGTTATTTCTAAATCGTAGTTAAATATTTTTTCATATTGGTTTGGTACCATGTCTGTTATACAGTCTTTTATTCCGAAACCTGCGATTATTAGTCCTGTACATCCAGCTATTCCAAGTATTGTCATTAAGAATCTTTTTTTGTATCTAAATACATTTCTTACTGTTACTTTTCTTGTAAAGTTTAGATGTTCCCATATGAATGGTATTCTTTCTAATAGTACTCTTTTACCTACTGGTGGGCTTTTTGGTCTTAGTAGTTCTGATGGCACTTCTTTTAATGATTTTTTTACTGCTAAGTATGTTGATAAGAGTATGCATCCGATTGCCATAAGTGAACCTATTAGAGCGCTTGTAATATCAAATTCGTTTACAAAGTCTCCTAGTGTGTACATAAGACTATACATTCCATAGATTATACCTGGTATTGTATTTGTACCTATTATTACACCTAGAACTGAACCTATTGTTGTTGCTAGTAAGCAATAGATGATGTATTTAAATAGTATTTGATTATCATTGTAACCAAGAGATTTTAAAGTACCTATTTCTCCTCTTTCTTCTTCTACCATTCTTGTCATTGTTGTTAGACTTACAAGTACTGCGACTATATAAAATAATAAAGGAAATACTTTTGCTAGTTTGTCTATTCTTTCACTATCTTGTGAGAAACTATAGTATCCTACATTTGAATCTAAGTCTAAGATGTACCATTCTGGTTTTTCTAAATCATCTATCTCTTTTTTAGCATCTTCTATTTTCTTATAAGCATCTTCAAATTCTTTATCAGCTTTCTTTCTATTTTCTTCTAGTTCTTTTCTTGCTTTTTCTATTTCTTTTTTACCATTATTAATCTTAGTTCTAGCTGAAGATATTTGTTTGTATGTTTTCTTTTCTTCTTCTAAAAGTGTGTTATAACCAGTATTGAGTTTCTTAAGGTTAGATTCTAAGACTGTAAGTTGTGATTTTAAAGATGTTGTATCAGAGCCAATATTTTCTAAGTATGTAATATTATTTTTAAGAGTAGTAATAGATTCAGTTAGTTTCTTTTTGTTAGTTTGTATTTCATTCTTTTTAGATTTAAATGTTTCTTTTGCTTTCTTTTCATTGCTATTTAGTTTTGTTAGATTATTATTAAGAGTTTTTTCATTTTTATTTATTTTCTCTTCTGCATCATCTAATTTTTTATAAGCATCTTTCTTTTCTTTATTGTATTTGTCAATGTTATCATTTAATTTTTTTAAAGCATCATTCTTTTCTTTATTAAATCTAGTTTCAGCAAAGTTGTTTGTTATAACTTTTAGTTTGTCTTCTTCGGTGTTTATAAGTTGTTCATAATTTTTTGAATAAGTGCTTTCATTTGTTTTTAGTTTTATATAGGCTTCTGTGTAGTATTCACTATCAAAGTTAGTATATAATGAATACATATAGAAGTTAACTTTTCCATTGAGTAGTTTTGTGCTTCCTCTTTCACGTGATACATAAAGTGGACTTTTTACAAAACCTGTGATAGTAAGTGTATTTTCTTTTAATGTGTCATTATCTATTGTAATAGTGTCTCCGATTTTATAATTACCTAGGTCTTTGTTTTTTTCTATTACACATTCTTTATTAGTTTGTGGTAGTCTTCCTTCTTCTAGGATTAGTTTATTCATTTTAGAATTTGGATTATATGAATGTACTTTTACTACATAGTCATCATCTATTCTAATAAGTGAATCTATGCTGTAAGATGGTTCTATTTCGTAAGTTTCTTTTAGTTTTTCTATTTCTTCATTTGTAATTCCCCAAGTAGATATTAGATTTATATCATAGACATTTTGTTTCTTAAAGTACTCATCTATACTTTTTTCCATATTCGGAGATGTTTTTTTTATACCTGTAAAGAAGCCTACTCCTAGAAGTACTATTGCTAGTATTGATAAAAATCTTTTGAATGAGTTTTTTATACTTAGGAAACTTTGTTTAGTTAGTGTTTTCACTACCATTCAATCCTTTCTATATCTACTGGTTTTTTATTTATTTTTACTTCTTCGACTGTACCACTTTTGAATCTTATTATTTTGTCTGCCATTGGTGCGATTGCGGAGTTATGTGTGATGATGATTACTGTCATTTTTCTCTTTCTACATGTATCTTGTAATAGTTTTAGTATTTGTTTTCCTGTTACATAGTCTAAGGCTCCGGTTGGTTCATCGCATAGAAGAACATTTGGATTTTTAGCTAGTGCTCGTGCGATTGAAACTCTTTGTTGTTCTCCTCCTGAAAGACCTGATGGAAAGTTATTTAACCTATCTTTTAGGCCTACGTTTATTAAAGTTTCTCTTGGAGAAAGTGAATTTTTGCATATTTCTGTTGCTAGTTCTACGTTTTCTAAGGCTGTTAGGTTTTGAATAAGATTATAGAATTGAAATACAAATCCTATGTTAGTTCTTCTATATTTAATTAGTTCTTTTTTATTATATTTAGTTATTTCTTTTTTAGCTACAGTTACTTGTCCACTAGTTGCTTTGTCCATACCACCTAGTATGTTTAATGCTGTTGTTTTACCTGCGCCACTTGGTCCTAAAATACAAACTAATTCTCCTTGTTCTATTTGGAAGTTTACATTGCTAAGTGCTTTAACTTCTATATCTCCAGTTTTGTATATTTTGTTTACATTTTTAAATTCTATGTATGCCATGTTATCACCCATTTAATAATATCATTTTTGAAAGAAAAAAAGTAGTATTTCTACTACTAATTTTGATTAATATCTATTGTATCTGGTCTATCCATTTGAATTTCAGATGTTTCTGTTTTTATAGTGACAGGTTCACTTTGTGGTATTTCATTTATTGTTTGTGGACCTGCAGTCATTTGTTCTTGTACTTGTGTTTGTACTTCCCTTTCTACTGGTTGTTGTGGTTGTAATGGTTGTTGTTCTGGAAGTATGTATGATGTTGATTCAGTGTTGTTATTTCCTATTGGTCCATATGCTTCAGTTTGTACTTCAGAACTTATAAATGTTGGTTTATTTTCTACTGGTGCTTGATTTTGCATTGACATTTGATTTCCAATAACATTATTATTTGGTGTACTTGATATTGCAGGATTTAAAAGTGTTTGTTCAATAGATGGATCATAGTCAGTATGAATTGGTTTGTTTTCTATTGGGTTTGTTACTTTATCTTTTTTATTTTTGTTAATAAATGTGATTATTAGAATTATTATAATGATTGCTACTACTGCTATACCACCATATAATATATAATAATTAGTCATGTTTTTAACTTCGAATACAAATTCTAATCTTGTTTCTTTATTATTTTCAATATTCCAAATAAGTGTTTTATTATCATTTTCAGTTTTAGTTGCGTTACTGCTAAGAACAGCCTCTGGAAGATTTACTTTGAATGTGAACTCCATTTCTCCAGCTAAAGCCATAAGACCACTATAATCATTATTATCATCAGTTATAGTTGTATTAGTGTCATCTTCTGAACTAATATCAGGTATTTTAATGCTTCCACTTATTTCAGGTGTTGTAGATGTAGCTGTTCTTGTTGTACCCATTTCATTAGTTATATCTGATGTTAAATTAGAGTTTTCATCTTGAACATTACTATCATATTTAAAAGTTGCTGTGTATTTGTTCTTTAAAAAACCTTTTTCTACTTTGAAAAATATACTTTCATCAAAATCATCTTGTAAGTAATCACTAATTACTATTTCTTTTCCTGTTTCATTTGATATTTCATCAATATTCGCATATTTCTTATTTATTGTAATTCCTGTGTAACCATTTTCTTTTTTGTCTGAAGCTGTTATACCTCTTTTTTCAAGTTTTGTTTTAATTTCATCATCTAACAGAGTTGAGTTTTGTCCATTTGTATTATTACTATCCATTGATTCTAATAGTTGGTCACTTACCATGTAAGAACCTTCAAATACCATGCTCTTATCATCGTTGATTGTCATTGTATTATTGTATTTTACACATCCAGTTAAAGTAGTTATAATCAAGAGCGTTGCTATAACTTTTTTAATATTCTTCATACTACTCACTTATCCTTTTCTTTTTACTCTTAATTAGATTATATCATAATAAATAAGATTTAAATCAAAAAAAATAACACTTATGTGTAAATTACATAAATGTTTTAAGTTTTTCAATTTCTTCTTCTTGAAATTTTAAGAATTTTGTTGATAGTTTTAATATCTTTTTATCAACTACTTTTTTATAGTTCTCTATTTTTGTTTGCATGTTCACAATACCCATTGTGATACCTTCGATAATCATTGATGCGATAGCGGCATCACTATTATCTTTTAGTGTTTCCATAGTTATTCCCATCTTACTACTAAGTTTAGACATAAGATTTGTTTTCTTAGGTTCTATCTTATTCTTTTTTAATAATTTTTCTGTTTCTTTTAAGAAGTTATTATATTCTTTTATTTCATCATCAAGTAAACCTTTAATTTTATTATCTTTGTTTTTTAATGCTTCTTTTAAATTATTTAAAGAATGTAGCCCCATTTCTGCATTTTCGTGTACATAATTTAATAATTCCATATTTTCATTCATCTTTCTTCACCACTATTATTGTTTACACCTTTTAGTTATTTTATACTACTTGAATAATTATTTTTTAAATGTTAATATATTTGATAAGTGAGGAATATTATGATTAAAGAAAATGAGCAAGGATTATTAATTGTTATTTCTGGACCTTCTGGTTGTGGTAAAGGTACTCTTACTAAACTACTTCTTGATGAAAGAGATGACACAGTATTATCTATTAGTGACACTACTAGAAGTCCAAGAGATGGAGAAACTGATGGAGTTGATTATCACTTTATATCAAAGGATGAATTTGAAAAGAAGATTAGTGAAGATAAGTATTTAGAATATGCGATAGTACACTCTAATAATTATTATGGAACACCTAGTGAACATATTAATGAAATGCTAAGCCATGGAAAGAATGTAATACTTGAGATTGATATTGAGGGTGCTCGTAAGATTAACGAAAAAAGAGAAGATGCTGTATTTATATTTATAATGCCTCCATCAATGGAAGTACTTAAGAAAAGGTTAATTGGAAGAGGAACTGAAACTAAAGAACAAGTAGTAGAGAGATTTAAAACTGCTTATAAAGAGATAAATGAAGTATCTAAATATAATTATGTAATAGTTAATGATGATATTGAAGAATCTTTACTTAAAATGAATAGTATCATTGAATGTGAAAAATGTAGAGTTGATAGAATTGAAGAAGTATACTTAGGTAATCAAGAAGAAATGATACATGAATTATTAGTTGATTTTGATAAAGAGTCTTAGGCTCTTTTTATATGTATAATTTTTGTTATTATGAATATACTATAGTATTAAAATATGTATAAATATGATAAAATCATTATGGTGAAAAACATGAAAAAGAAAATGTTAATAATTTGTTTAATGTTTTTATTACTTGTTGGTTGCTCTAAAAGTAAAGTTAATGAAATGAGTACTAATAAGACTAAAATTATTACGAAAGATAATTTGTCTTTTGAGTATGCTTCTAAAGTTAAACTTTATGATATTGTTAGTATAGAGGATGGAGAGATTACGAGTGATAATATTTATATAGATACTTATACTCTTGGTAAGAATAAGGTTCTTGTTAATTATAAGACTTTTAATAATAGAGAGAAGTTTGTGGCAGTTGAATATAATGTTGTTGATACTACTAAACCTCTTGTACTAATTAGCAGTAGTTATAGTACTACTAAGGGTAATGATATTAATCTTGTTAATAAGGCTTTGTGTGCTGATAATTATGATAAGAGACCAGAGTGTAAGATTGAAGGAAGTTATGATGTTAATAAGGTTGGTACTTATAATTTAAAATATGTTGCTACTGATTCATCAAATAATTCTACTACTAAGAGTTTTAAACTTGTTGTTAAAGAGAAATCTAATAAGAAAAATACTAGTAGTGCATCTACTCCTAAAAATTATGTTGATATAAAAGATGCTATTAAAAAATATAAGAATGAAAACACTATGATTGGAATAGACATATCTACTTGGCAAGATGAAGTTGATTTTGAGAAAGCTAAAAATGATGGTGTAGAGTTTGTAATGATTAGAATTGGTTATGGGCATAATAAGAAAAATCAAATTGTTATGGATAATCAGTATAAACGTAATATAGAGAATGCTAAAAAAGCGGGACTAGATGTTGGCGTTTACTTCTTTAGTTATGCTAAGGATGTTTATGAAGCACGTGAACAAGCTAAATATGTTGTTGATACGCTTGATGGGATAAAGCTTGAACTTCCTATTGCGTTTGACTGGGAAAACTGGGGTAAGTTTAATTCTTATAATATTAGTCTTACTGATATAAATTTAATCGCAGATGCGTTTATTAATGAAGTTACAAAACATGGTTACCAAGGAACACTTTATAGTAGTAAGTATTATTTAGATAATATTTGGGATGTTGGTAGTAAGGATACATGGCTTGCACATTATACATCTTCTAAATCAAGTTATTCTAAGCCTTATAGTATGTGGCAATTTTCAAGTAATGGTAAAGTCGATGGTATTAATGGAGCTGTTGACTTAAATGTTCTTTATAAATAAAAGGCTAGTCAATTGATGTGAACCCCATTTTAGAGACATCATAAAAAACTAGTCTTTTTACATTGCATTGTGATTTTAGATAACATTTTTATCAAATTTATACACTATTTTGTATTTTATTGTGATTGTATGTACTAATTTATACATTATTTTGCATTTTATTGTGTGTTTTTTACTATTTTTATATAGTTTTACACAATGTACTGTAATTATTATTGTTCAACGAATGTATCATATATTCTAATGTATCTATATGTTATTCTGTTTGCCCCATTCTTTTTTTCTTTAACTATCATTTTTAGTTTAATCATTTTATTTAATATTCTTAGAATAGTATTATGATGAGCATGTAGTTCTTCAGCTATTTCTTGAGATGTAAAAACAATCTTTTTTATCATCAATGGGTGCATACTAAGTACTGTACTACCTTTTATATTTTGCTTTATAATTTCCTCATCTTCATCATAAACTCTATTTATCTTCTCAATTCTTCCTATATTTCTAGTGCATTGGTCTACAACGCATTGTAGAAAGAATTTTATAAATCTTGCGACATTTCCACTTCTACATTCCGTAAGTGCATTGTAATAGCTTGGCTTATATAGTTCTATAATTTCAGAAAGAAACAAAATAGGGTCATCATCTTTTATCTTAGCAAGTTGAAGTGTCATTAATGCTCTACCCATTCTTCCATTTCCATCTTTGTATGGATGTATTGATTCAAATTGAACATGAGATATTGCTACTTTTATAAATGCTTCATCATCATATATGTCATTCATATATTCCATTAAATTTTCTAGTAAATTTGGTACATCTTCTGGTACAGGTGGAATAAATGTTGCACCTTCTTTACCAAGTTCTTTAAGTCCTATATAATTTTGAATTGTTCTAATTTCCCCAGGAGATTTATTTTTTCCTCTTACTCCAGAAAGTAATATTTTATGCATAGAGTTTATCATACTAATACTAAAATCATTATTTTTAAGTTTGCTGGTGGCATATTCAAG
>CAKONA010000020.1 GCA_934096785.1 uncultured Bacilli bacterium
GAGTATTATCTTTCATTATTTCTCCTATCTAAATAGCTTTGTAATATTATAGTCGCAGCTATTTTATCTATTACTTTCTTTCTATTTTTACGTTTAGTATTGTTACTAATAAGCATACGTTCTGCTTCAACAGTAGATAGTCTCTCATCCTGCATAAACACTTGAAGTCCAAACTCGCCTTCTAAAGCATCCTTAAATTCTAAAGTAATTTCACTTCTCTTAGATAAACTACCATCTAAATTCTTAGGATTTCCAAGTACTATCGCATCTACTTTCTTTTCTTCAATAATACTTCTAAGTCTACTAATTAATTCATCATTACTTTCATATCTAATTACTTCTAAAGAAGACGCAATAAGTCCAGTCCTATCACTTATCGAAACACCACATGTTTTACTACCTAAATCTAATCCTAAATACGTCATATTACTTAATAAAATTAATAAGCATTAATTCTATAATATCCTCTCTTTTAAATTCTAAAATTCTATTTCTACATTCCTTATAACTAGATATATATCCAGGGTCTCCACTAATTAAATAAGCAACTATTTGTTTAGTAGGATTATATCCTCTTTCCTTTAAGTCTTCACATATACCTATTAATGTCTTTTTAGTATTTTCATCAATAATAGTTTCAGTATCAACTACTGTTGTTTCATTACCTACCATATTCTCAACTCCTTACATATATTCTAACAAATTTTAATCTTCTTGCCAACATTTATAACGATATTATACAATATTTTATAGATTATCTTCATCTTAGTTGCTATAATATTATTGGAGGAAAAACTATGATATATTACCCTAAAACATATGGAACATGTGCTGGTGCTAATAAAGCAATCGAAACAGCATACAAATTAAAGAGTGAAAAAAAGAATAAAAATATCTACATTTATAAAGAAATACTACATAATCCATACATTATTAATGAGTTAGAAAAAGATAATATAAAGTGCATAGATGATTTAACTACTCTTACTAAAGATGATATTCTAATTATAAGAGCCCATGGAGAGCCAAAAGAAACATACGACTATTTAGAAAGTAATAATATTGAATACTATGATTCAACCTGTGCAAATGTTTTAAAAGTGCATAATATCGCTATAGAAAAAAAGAACGAAGGATACAAAATAATAATTGTTGGTAAAAAAACACACCCAGAAGTTATAGGTACAAACGGATGGATTAACAACGAAGGCATAATTATTGAGTCAAAAGAAGACTACACTACTCTTAATAAAGAAGATAAATACTTTATAGTTTGTCAAACAACAGTAAGTAACAAAAAACTACAAGAACTACTTAACTATATGAATGAGAATAATATTAATTATGAAGTACAAAACACAATATGTAATGCACAAAAACTAATCCAAACATCAAGTATCACACTCGCAGAACAAATGGATATTATGTTTGTAATTGGCGGGAAAAAAAGCTCTAATACAAAAGAATTATATAATTTATGCAATGAAGTAACTAAAACATATTATTTTTCAAGCCTAAAAGAATTCTATGACTTTGTAAAAACAAAAGACTACACACTTAATACAAAGATAGGATTCACAGGCGGAGCATCTACTCCAATAGAACAAATAAAAGAATACTCTTCACTATTAGAATTCCTTATCTATTATAAAAGTAAATTAAAAGAATTTAAAAGTGATATAAAGAAACTAAATAAAACATTTATAGGAAAAGATAATCCAATTGTTATAGACGCAATAAATAAATTTATAAACATGAACGGTGATGGAAAATTCCTAAGAGGTTGTCTTATTGATTTAGGTTATAAGCTAACTAAAAGTGATGACTATGCAAAAACTCTTTCACTAGCATACGAAACATTCGAAACATCAATACTTATTCATGATGATATAATTGATAATTCACCTCTAAGGCGTGGTAAAGAAACCATCCACGAAACCTATAAAAATGATTTCAAAAAATACAATGTTCAAAATGACAACACAAATACCGCACTAGCTATATGTATCGGAGATTTAGGTTTCTTCTACACTAATGAAATGATAACAAAAAAGTACAAAAATGATAAGAACCTAGCTAAAATATTAAGTTATTATAACAACATAGTAATCAAAACTATCAAAGGAGAAATAATAGATGTAGCCCTACCTTTTATAGAAAAAAATGATAAAAATCACAATCTAGAAGAAAACGATATAATGGAAATTTATAGATTAAAAACATCATGGTATACAGTAGTAGGTCCATTCGTACTAGGAATGATACTTGCTTCATCTAAAGCAAAAGACATCGAAACATTTGAAAAAGTACTAGAACCTTTAGGCATCGCTTTTCAAATTAAAGATGATATCCTAGGTATCTATAGTAGTAAAGAAATACTAGGTAAATCAGTGTATTCAGACATTGAAGAGTTCAAACAAACAATACTTTATTCATACATAAAGATTAATAGAAAAGATTTATTAGATGAACTACTTAACTATTATGGAAAACAAATAAGAGAAGAAGACTCAAAGAAAGTACAACATCTATTCGAAGAATCAGGGTCTTTAGAATACGCAACCAATAAAATGAATGAAATGTTTGACGAAGTCTATAAAAACATAAAAGAAATGAACATAAAAGAATACATAAAAAACATATTACTAGGACTAATATTATTCCTAAGACTAAGAGAGAAATAGTATCAATATTACTATTTCTCTCTTTCTTCAATATTCTTAAATACACTTTCTATTGTTTCACTAACCTTATTATAAGTATCAATCGCATCCTTTAGGCTAGGATTTACTTTCTTCTTAAGCAAAGTATCAGTTTGAGAACTTATAAATAATCTCGTACTTATTTCATCAAATGATTCATTCTCCATTAATTCTTGTTTTCTAGTTTGCACCGCAATATAAGTTTTAGCAAGAGCCACAGACTCTTTTCTAGAATCAGCATTCTGAATTATTAAATAGCAAGCATATCTTGTCAGATAATAATCAGTTATACTTCTATTTTTACCCATTAATGGTTCTCTAACTTCATGAAACTGACTCATCACATTATAATTACTATTTCCACAAGAAATCATTGAAACCTTTATAACCTTATGAAAACTTTCCCACTTTTTATAATCTAACAAAAGCATCAATTCACTTGCTTTCCAATACTCTTTCCCTTCTTCATCGACATGTTTAATGTCTTCAAACACTTCTTCAGTATAATTAATTACTTCTTTATTTTTCATATTAATATTATTTTACCATGAGAATTAAAGTTTATCTAGAAAAACATATAATACTTATTAGTTATATTGATATATTTTTATAAATAATGTACAATTTAAATACGGAAATTGGCTTAGTTCCGCCAGGAACCGTAGTCAATTTCTTTTTTCATTTTTCAAAGCCTTCTTCTTACAAAGAAAACAATTAATCGAGTAATATTAAACACCATTAAAAGATTAAATACAACAACGATATTTTTGAAACATGAAAGTTACATTATGCTATTTAAGCAATAGTCATCAAAGCTTTTTGACTTTTTTAAAAGATAGATTATAATCTTTATATAAATGAAGTTATATGTGAACCCTTTTGGTTTGCGCCACAACTTCATTTTTTCTTTGACCTTTAAATTGATTCAACATAGTAGTTCCCAAAAATAGTGCACTATCAAATTATGCTATACCTCGATTGATACATTATAGTTTTTATGCTATAATGTATTTGTTGAGAAGTGGTCCCACCGTTAATCGGAGGGGTCACTTCTTTTCTATTATCTTTATAATCATTTTATTTTTCCTAATAAATTTTTATCTAGCTATTTTAAATTAGGCAATTTATATAATCATATTATTTTCCTTTCTACATATAATATTAAATGGCCGGAGCAGCAGGATTTGAACCTGCACAATTTAGTTCCCAAAACTAGCGCACTACCAAATTATGCTATACCCCGAGTTGACACATTATATTTTCAAGTGATATAATCAAATCACAAAGAAGCAAAAGCGTTGGTACAACAAGGTTGCTTCTTTTTTATCATTTATATCCCTCTATTATTATAGTAAGCCATAAATTTCAAAAACACTTCTTTTTTTGAAATTTTTTCAACTTTTTAAAAGACATTAAAAAAGACATATCATCTGACATGCCTTAAACACTATAAATTAATTAACACTTTACTTCTTTCTATCGTTAACAGCACCCTTAGAAATATTTCTATTATAATATGATTCAAGTGCCTTATCAAACTCTTCCTCAGTAAAATCAGGAAAACACTTATCAGTAAAATAAAGTTCAGCATAAGCAATACTATATAACATAAAATTACTAATTCTTAATTCTCCACTAGTTCTAATCATTAAATCAACTGGTGGTAAATCATTATACATATAACTATAGAAGTTTTCTGGAGTTACTTCATCTAAATCAACTTCACCATTCTTATACATAAGAGCTAATTTTTTAGCAGCATCAACTATCTCATATTGACCACCATAATTTAAACAAACATTAAATATTCCACCAGTACAATCCATAGTTTCACTCTCTAATGTCTTCATAACCTTATAAACATCATTACTAAGTGGTTCCTTTCTTCCTGAAAAAACAACTCTAATATTATTTTCTAAAAAGAAATGCATGTCACTCTTAAAAGCAGTAACAAACAAATTCATTAAATATCCTACTTCTTCTTGACTTCTCTTAAAATTCTCAGTTGAAAATGCAAAAACACTAAGTACCTTAACACCCTTACTCAAGATATGTAAAGCAGTCTTCTTAAGCGTTTTATAACCTTGATAATGTCCCTCAGTTCTTTTCTTTCCTTGTCTTGTAGCCCATCTTCCATTTCCATCCATAATAATAGCTACATGATTTGGTATATCATTTTTCATACATCTTCCTCTTTCTTATAACTAACAACTATTATACTAGAAAAATCTATTTTTTCATATATTTTTAATACTTTTTACATATTTTAGTGACTTTTAAGTGACATTTTAATACAATTATAGTATAATTAACAAGAAAAAAAGGTGGTGGAATTATGTTAAAAAATATTGAAACTCTTATTGAAGAAAAGAAATATTCAGAAATCAAACAAATTATTAATGAAATGAATGACTATGACATAGCGGAGATATTTGAAGACCTACCGACAACCGAACAATTAAAATTATTTAGATTACTTAAAAAAGATATCGCAGCTGATGTATTTTCTTATATGGAAACAGATACTCAAAGTAAACTAATTACTCTACTTAGTGAAAAAGAAGCAGTTGATATTATTAATGATATGGCTAGTGATGATGCTGCTGACTTAATGGATGAAATACCTGCTAATGTAGTAAGTAGACTTCTAAATAAAGTTGATGCTGAAGCAAGACGTGATATAAACCAATTATTAAATTATCCAGATGATTCAGCTGGTAGTATTATGACTACTGAATATATGGATTTAAAAGAAGAAATAACTATAGAAGATGCTATTAAAAAAATTAAGAAAGAATATGATGATAAAGAAACTATTGATATATGTTTTGTAACAGATAAATCAAGAAAACTAATTGGTACTGTTAAACTAAAAGATTTAGTTTTAAATGACGAAGATAAACTTATTAAAGATATTATGGATGATGACATAATGTCTGTTAGTACTCTAACTGATCAAGAAGAAGTAGCATCTATTATACAAGATTATGACCTTACTTCTATACCAGTAGTTGATACTGAAAATAAATTAGTTGGTATTATTACAATAGATGATATCATTGATATTATTGAAGAAGAAGCAACTGAAGATATTGAGAAAATGGCAGCTATCACACCTACTGAAAAACCATATTTAAAACTAAGTGTATTAGACCTTTATAAAAGTAGAATTCCTTGGCTATTACTTCTTATGATATCAGCAACATTTACAGGTAAGATTATTCAACACTATGAGGCAGCATTAGCTTCTTACGTAGTTTTAACTTCATTCATACCTATGCTTATGGATACAGGAGGTAACGCAGGTGGTCAATCATCAGTTACCATTATTCGTGGACTTTCACTTAACGATATAGAATACAAAGATACTTTAAAAGTCATATTAAAAGAAATAAGAGTTGCTTTGTTAGCTGGTATTACATTAGCTTTAGCTAACTTTGTGAAACTACTTATTATCGATAAAGTATCAACAAGCGTAGCATTAGTAGTATGCCTAACACTAGTAGTAACAGTTATAATTGCTAAAATAATAGGTTGTTCACTACCAATACTAGCAAAAAAAATAGGCTTCGACCCAGCTGTAATGGCAAGCCCATTCATAACAACAATCGTAGATGCAATATCATTAATAGTTTACTTCCAAATAGCAACACATCTCCTAGGACTTTAAAAGACACTTCACACAGTGCCTTTTTTTAATTATTCTTCAAAGTAAAATATCCAGGAGTATCTGCAGTATCTATACGAGCATATTCTTTATCAACATGATTACTATCATATTTAGTACAAGCTCCTCCAACTAAACTAAAAGCATAGTTAAACATATTATTCATATTAGTTACATTACTTGTGTTAAAATTGCTTAAATCTATTGAAGTAATATTGGTAGTATCAAACATCCAATCCATTGTTTTTACATTTCTTACATTCCAGGTTTCTAATCCTATAATTTCATTAATTTGGCTTCTTGAAAACATTTGACTCATTGAAGTAATAGGAACTTCATTTATATAAGTACATGGTACTTCAGTTACAGCATCAACACTAGTTTTATCAGATAACACCACAGACCAATAAGGACCAGTACTACTAATATTATAAGTATAAGTATAAATTCCATTTACATATTTAGCATCTTGAGTAAGTTCTCCATCATAAGCACAATACACAGGCTTAGGTGCATTGTATTCAGATATATCTACTTTACCAGTAAATGATTTCTTCATATTAGAACTTTGATCATAGTCTTTATCATCAAATGTTACTGTTATAGTGTATTCATGTGTTATACCTTTTGCTATTGATATATTATTCTTTATAAGTGCTGAAGTACTTGTGTCAGAAATTGGAACTGCTCTATAGATTCTATTGCATATACCACTTTCAGTTTGACTACTTGTTCCATAACCTGTATAACTCTTACATTCTAAAGTAACATGTAATTCATAATTCTCTATTGTACTGATTAAATCACTCCAGTTAAGTTGATATGTTACATCTCTTTACCATCAGTATATCTAAGTCTTAAGTCTCCTGTATCCATAACAACATCTTTCCCAGAATCTTCTATTTAAAGTTTAAAATAAGCATAAGATACACCAACTATGGCTAAAAGTAATAATATAATTACACCTACTGCCATAAAACTTTTAATTTTGTCTTGTTCATATTTTGTTTCCTTTCTAAAACTAAAGAACTATGCAAGACTCCTTGCGATAGTTCTATAATACTGTTCACTTAAATTACATCTTCCTGCTTTTACTCTTAACTTCTCTATTGCTTTTTCTTGAACACCTAAAGTCTTAAGTTTAGCATTCATTTTCATTATATCAATATTATTTTTAACCTTTCTAGCTCCGTTAATTAGTCCACCTTCACTAGTAAGTTCTAAATTCTCTTTTTTAGTTTCATTTATATCATTTGTGTAGTCTTCACGAGTACCTCTAATAGATGCTTTCATATCACTATATACTTGATATCTCTTATAGTCAGCATAATACTTTTCCATCTCTTTCATTTTTCTTCTTTGATACTTTTCTGACCCTTTATTAACTATTCTCTTTTGAATAGCTTGCATCTTTCCTTGCTTACTTTGTAGTTTCTCTATTCTAGCACATACTTTATTAATACGTTTTTCATTTATTTTCTTTTTAAACTTAGTTTTATAATTACGAGAACGTAAATCATCTAACTTCTCATATTCATCTTTTAACTCTGAATCAACTTCATCAATCTTTTCATTTTGTCTTTGTACTCTTATATTGTCAATTGGATTCAATACACTCTCATCAAATCCAAAGTTAGGATCACTAATAAACACATTATCAATTACATCTTGATAACCATTCTTTGCTTCTTTTAATTTACTAACTAAGTCATCAATCTCTTTCTTAGATTCATCTAAGTAACCACTCTCTTTCATATAAGAAGATAACTTCTCATACTTTTTTATAAGAGAATCATATTTACTCATTAAATTATCATGACTTTCTTTAACTTCATTACTAACAGATACTCTATGAACTAAAGGACTAAATTGTAACTTCTTTAACTCATCATAAGATAAATCATAATTCTCATCCTTAGCAGGCATATTAAAACTATTACATATAGAAACTATAGTTTTATAATCAATATTAGGAAGTCTACCACTACTAACAGCGTCTCTTATTGTCATTCTGTTTCTCCTTCACTAAGTTCACTTACTACTCTATCAATTTCATTATTAATAAAGTCTATTTCTTTTTGATCACTAATAGTATCTAATGAATAATCATTTTCTTCTTCATTTAAAATAGATGAAAATATAGTATCTTTTTGATTATTAACTGTATATATTATAAATGTTTTATCAAACTCTAAAGAATCAACTATATCAAGTACATTTATAGTTACCTCACTCCCATCTTCAATAGTAACTTTTAATTTATTATCATCCATACATGTACCTCCTAGTATATATAAAGTTTACCACATTTACCATTTTCATACAATAGAAAAGAAGTGATTATATTATCTTTCACCTTCTTCTAACATAGTTATTATTGATATTCCATATCCTAGTGTTACATTATCAACAAGTACATTAGTAACAGCCCCTATTATTTTATTATCTTGAATAATCGGTGAGCCACTCATACCTTGTACTATACCACCTGTCTTATTAAGAAGATTTGAATCTATCACTTCAAAACTAAATGCTTTTTGTGTATCTTTCTTATTATAATATTTATCAACTATATTTATACTATATTTTTGAATATCATTATTTTTAGTAACTGTAAGTATATATGCATTTCCTTTTTTAATATCAGAAAACTCTCCTACTTCTATAGTATCTTTACTAGGAACACTATTATATATTCCATATATTCCTTTATTAGTGTTCTTTTCTATTGTACCAATTACTTTATCAAACATTATTTGAGCATTCTTACTTCCTACTTTACCATTTCTACTTTTATCTATACTAGTTACTTTACTATAAAGTATATTACCATTTCTAACATCTACTCTGTTTCCTGTCTCACTCATAGTTATTTCATGACCTAAAGCTCCATATATTTTACTTATCGGATCTATATAACTAAGAGTACCAAGTCCAATTAATGAATCTTTTACATATAGCCCTGTCTTATATACATTATTTTCTATTTTAAGTTTCATATTGACTTCTATTCTTTTATTATTTCTCTCTATCATAACATTAACACTATTTTTACTTAAATCACTCTTATCTACTTCATTAGTTAGTTCATCTATTGTATTAACATTTTTATCATTAACGCTTATTATCTTGTCTCCTATTTTAAAACTCTTTTTAGCAATGTATTCACCATCTACTTTATAAAAACCTACTACTACTAATCCTTCAGTATTTATCTTTATACCAACACTTTCTCCTCCTGGAATAATATATTTAGAATAAGCAAGTGAGACTATCGGAAATAAAAAAATAATAAATAACGTGAATAATACCTTTCTCATAATCCACCTCTTTATTATTATTTCTTATATTATTTATTTTATATAACCACTTATTTCTATGGAAATAATTACTAATTTTCTTCTACTTCAAACTTACTCTCAGTACCATTTTCATTAACAAGTTTATTTATTGTTTCAGTAGCATTACTTAACTTACCTTCACAAAACTCTATTAATTTCATAGCTTCAGTATATTTAGTAATTGATTTATCTAAATCTAACTCTCCACTTTCAAGTTCATTAACTATTTTTTCTAGTTCTTTTATTGATTGTTCAAATGTCTTTTCTTTCATTCATTTACTCCTTTAACTGTTACATCAATATTACCATTACTTACTATTATATTTAAGTCGTCCCTTACACTAATATCTTTAGTATTCTTAACTATCTTACCATCTTTGTATATTATTGAATATCCTTTATCAAGCACATTCTTAGGATTTAATAGATCTAACTTTATTTTTAATGTATCTAATACTTTAGTATTATCATCTATTATTCTTTTAATACTAGAATTTATATCATCTTTTATATTCTTTATATAATCAATTTCTCTTTCCATAAGTACTTTAGGATTATTAAGTATATAGTTACATTTATATTTATCTAGTAGTTTTAAACTATTATCTAGTTTAACTTTAATACTATTGTTAAGTCTATCATATAATGTATCTAATTTTTGTTCTTTCATATCGTATAATCTCATTGGATTATTAAGTATATAGTTACTTCTATATTTTTTAATAAGTTCATTATATGAGTATAATCT
>CAKONA010000021.1 GCA_934096785.1 uncultured Bacilli bacterium
CAGTAACTAAGAATGATGAAAACAATCAATATGACATTAAAAATTATACAGAAGATAATATTAATGAATACGAAAAATACTTAGAAGATGAAATTAACAAGGAACTTACTGAATACAATTTAAAAGTAGATGTTCAAAATGTTAAGAAAGACACAATCAATGATTATCAAACTATAACTTATGATGTTATATGGCCTACTAAAGAATCAACTGGATATGATATACATCAAAAAGGATATGCATTTACTAGTGAAAACTATATATATGTTTATACTTTTAGTAGTGATACTGATACTGCTAATAATAAAGACTTACAAAGTACAATAGCAAGTTTTAAAATATTAGATAAATCTATTGAGAAAGAGTCAATACTAAGTAATAAATTATTGTTTAGTATACTTGTTGGATGTATAGTTGGTATTATTGGACTTACAATTATTCTTCTAATCAAAAAACACTAATCGCTAGTGTTTTTCTTATGCACAAATACTTGATCTTAATTTGTTTAGAATTAATTTTTCTTGTCTTGAAACTTTTACTTGACTGACACCTAACACGTCTGCTGTTTCACTTTGAGTATAACCTTGATAGTATCTATATTCTATTATATTCCTATCAAATTCATCCATATTATTTAGTTCATTATCTAAAAGTATTTTATTATCTATCTCCTCTCTTTTATCATTTCCATAATCATAGTTACTTTCATCTGTACTCTTAGTAAATGATATAGTCTCTATCACATTAAGAAGTACTCTTTCATCTATCTCCATAAAAGTACAAATTTCCTTAAAAGTAGCTTCTCTTTCTAACCTTTCAGTAAGCATTGACTTAATACTTAAATATTTCTTATAAAGTGACATATATTCTTCACTTACTTTAATGTTTCTATCACATCTAATAAATTCTATTATTTCACCAAGTATATATTTATAAGCATATGTACTAAATTTAACACTACTATCTTTCTTATAGTTTTTATATGCTTTTATAACTCCAATAGAACCTACTTGATATAAGTCTTCTATACTATAATAGCTTTTATATTTAGAAGCTATCTTATATATAAGACCTTCTGTTTCTTTGATTAAAATAGAGTATTCATTCATATACTAAATACTTCCCTACTATGTCTTTCATTTCTAGATTTAAAACAGTAGTCAAACAAATCACTTTTTCTTAAAGTAAGTTTTATTTTATCATTTATACCACTTATTACTACTTTACCATCATATCTACTTACTATATTAGATATTTTAATTATGGAATTAATATTATTATTTGATACTTCTTCTACTTTAGATAAATCAATATTTACGCCTTTTAATGACATAACCAAGACTAATGGAATAATTATACTTTCAAAGTCATATATTTTATCATGAGTAAAGTTCCCTTCTAATCTAACAAATAAGATTCCTTTTCTTAGTTCAATATTTGTTGTCATAACTAAATGATACTATATTATTTTCTTCTTATGTTGCGTTTCGACATAATTAGACTATACTTTTATAATATCATGAAGTTTTTTTAGAAGTAGTACTACTCCAAACATAAGAGCATTACCATATAAATAGATATTATCTCCTGTTTTAGGATTTTCTATCTCTTCTTCTTTATCTTGATACTTAATTAAACATGATTCTTTTAAACACTCATCATCATCATGAACAAGTCTACCATCTCTGCTTACGATAATATAATCATTCATTATGAATCTATAGTATTTTCTTACACTTTTTTCATCTTTAATGTATCCATCACTCATACTACTATAATAGTCACTTGTATAGATTCTTTCAGTATCATATGTCTTATATAGTTTATCAGTGTATTCATATACATAGACAGATTGATTTTGATAAACTCTTAAGTCACTTACCTTAACTTCAACTTTACATTCATCGCATTCTTTGAATTTAATATTCTTTTGATATACGTTATAATTGCCTGCCCTATATGAAACCTCAATATCAGCATCTCTAAAGCTACTATAATAAACAACTAACTTATATGTTTCATCAAAGTCTTTAAGTTTATCTACTTTTAAGAACATTCTGTTTATATCTTTATCATAATAGTAAACTCTCTCATCTTTATGATATAACTCAATTAATTCAACATTAATATCATCAATATTCATAAGAACCAAATTATCTATATCAGAATTTCTAAATACATACTTTTCTTTTTTAACTTCTTTATAAGTTCTTTCTTTATATTTAGTTGGTTCAGAAAAAGAATAATCAGTTTCATACTTAAAGTCATTCATATCATAGTATTTATCAATTCCATTTAACTGTTCAATACGTTTATATGATACATCTTTTTCTACATCTTTATACCATAAGAATCTATCCTCCTCTTCTATAAATATTTTATCCTTTACACTCCCAGGATAAATAGGACTCCATTCGCTATATTTATATTCTAAAGCATAACAATTACTGAATATAAACATAGTTACTACAAATAAAAATATTTTCTTCATTTAAACCCTCCTATTATTATAGTAAGACATAAATTTAGAAAACACTTCTTTTTTTTGAAATTTTTTTAACTTTTTTAAATTTTTTTATTATAGTACTCTCTTAAGTCATTAATTATTCTATTAAATGGAAACTTAGGACCAGGACATTTAGTTTTAACAATTGGATTTACAGCATTATGACCTATTATATGTTCATCATCAATTATAAAGTCATAATCATATTTTTCTTTTAGATAATCTATTATTTGTTTCATTACTTTTATAGTACTTTTATATTCTTCTTCTGCTAAACTTCCATCCATACTTTCATGTTCAATTGAATATGTAAAGTAGTTAGCATTCTTTTTATTAGAGTTTACATATTTATTAGTTGATAACTTATAATATACATCGCTCTCTTCATTCATAGATGTTCCATTACACCAAGCTGAATCTTCAAGACTAACTACTTGTTTAATTTCACCTTTTCTACCTATTACAAAGTGAGATGATACTTCCATTTCTTTATCATAGAAATTATGTAATATCTTTTCATACATATTACTTATGTGACATACAATCAAGCATGGTATTTGACCATCGTGACCCTTATAGCATTTAGGACTAAATCCAGTACTATCTATATTATATTGACTCCTACTCTTTTCAAAACTCATTTTAATCATATCATCAATTTCATGAACATCATTTAATTCAAAGTATTTTTTTTCTAGTTCTATACATTCATCAATATAAATACCCTTTACAATTTGTAAATTATATAAAAGTAATCCTATATACTTCTTACTGTTTAATGAAACTAACCTTTTTATAAACATTAAAGACCTACTTACAAATTCATCATTATCAAACCATACATTATAAATATACCTAGGATCATCATCACTAAGTATAAAATCTAAGAAATAATCTTTATCTATACCTTTAGAATGTGTTATATATAATTTAATATATCTTTTATCTTTAAAATCAAGCATCATCTTTGATAACTCTTCATTATAAATATTGTTTTTATATGCATAATAAAATACTTTTTTAGCTGTATCTAATTCTTTCATAACTTCACCACAAAAATTATAACATAAAAATAGACTAATTTCTTAGCCTATTTAACAACAATATTAACTATTTTATTTGGAACTACTATTTCTTTAATAATTTCATGTCCTTCTATATGTTTTAGAACATTCTCTTGACTTTTAGCAATTCTTAATAATTCATCCTTTTCTGTATCTTTACTTACTTCAAAAGTAGCTCTTAATTTACCATTAACACTAACAGCAATCACAACATTATCAAGTGTTGCCTTTTCTTCATCATATTTTGGCCAACTTTCATATGTTAATGTTTTACTACTTCCATCTAATATAGAGTACATCTCTTCACTAATAAATGGACATACTGGATACAATAGTTTAATAAATCCAATCGCATAATCAAGAGGAATATATTCTTCCTTACTAACAGAATTCATAAATATCATTAAAGAACTAATCGCAGTATTAAACTTAAGATTTTCATAGTCTTCAGTAACTTTCTTAACTGTTAAATTATATATTTGTTCTAAATTCTTATTCTCTTTTTCTTTAACTTTATCACTTTCAATAAGTAATCTATATACTTTATCCAAGAATTTCTTACTTCCATTAACTCCTTGTTCATTCCATGGTTTATCTGCTTCTAATGGTCCCATAAACATTTCATATAGCCTTAATGTATCAGCACCATATTCACGTACTACATCATTAGGATTAACTACAAATTCAGGATGTCTCTTACCCATCTTAATACCATTAGAACCAAGTATCATTCCTTGATGAACTAACTTTTTAAATGGTTCTTTAACAGGAACAATTCCTTTATCATATAAGTAGTTATTCCACATTCTTGAATACAATAAGTGTCCAGTCGCATGTTCAGGCCCGCCAACATATAAATCTACTGGCATCCAGTGCTCTAATAATTTATAGTCAGCTATTTCTTCTTCATTATGTGGATCTATATATCTTAAGAAATACCAACTTGACCCAGCACTACCAGGCATAGTAGAAGTTTCTCTCTTACCCTTTTTACCATCAACAACCACATTTACCCAATCTTCTGCTTTATTTAAAGGAGCAGTTCCATCTTTCATAGGTGTATAGTCTTCAAGTTCAGGTAGTATTAAAGGTAATTCTTCATCTTTAAGAGCAATGTATTCCCCATCCTCAAGTTCAATAACTGGAATAGGTTCACCCCAATATCTTTGTCTTGCGAATATCCAATCTCTTAATCTATAATTTATTTTCTTCTTACCACAATTATGTTCTTCTAACCAAAGAATCATTTTATTTATTGCTTCTTCCTTATCAAGGCCATCTAAGAATCCAGAATTAACATGTATTCCATCTTTAGTATAAGCTTCTTTAGTTATATCTCCGCCCTTTAATACTTCAATAACTGGAATATCAAACTTACGAGCAAATTCATAATCTCTATCATCATGAGCAGGTACAGCCATAATAGCACCAGTTCCATAACTCATAAGAACATAATCACTTATCCATATAGGTATTTCTTTATTATTAACAGGATTAATTGCATAAGCACCAGTAAATACACCTGTTTTACCACCATTACTACCAGTTCTTTCAAGTTCACTCTTACTCTTACATTCATTAATATATTTTTCAACATCTTCACGTTTTTCATCACTAACGATTTCACTAATTAATGGATGTTCTGGACTAAGTACACAGTATGTAGCACCAAATAATGTATCACATCTAGTAGTAAACACAGTAAAATCTTTATCACTATCTTTTACCTTGAATATTACTTCTGCTCCTATACTTTTACCTATCCAATATCTTTGAATTTCCTTAGTAGATTCAGGCCAATCAATTTCATCAAGGCCTTCTAATAATCTATCTGCATACTTAGTAATATTTATTACCCATTGACTCATATTCTTACGAACTACAGGAAATCCTCCTCTTTCACTCTTACCATCAATAACTTCATCATTAGCAAGAACAGTTCCAAGTTCTTCACACCAATTAACAGGCATATCTATCTTTTTAGCAAGTCCATCTTCAAACAACATTTTGAATATCCATTGAGTCCATTTATAGAATTTAGGATCACTTGTTGATAACTCTCTGTCCCAATCATAAGAAAGACCTATATTCTTTAACTGACCTCTAAATGTCTCAATATTTTTATCAGTAAATATAGATGGATGATTACCCGTTTGTATCGCATATTGTTCAGCAGGTAAACCAAATGAATCAAAACCCATCGGATGAAGAACATTATATCCTTGCATTCTCTTCATTCTTGATATTATATCAGTCGCAGTATATCCTTCAGGATGTCCAGCATGTAGTCCAACACCACTAGGATAAGGAAACATATCTAACGCATAATATTTAGGCTTACTAAAGTCATTAATATCAGTCTTAAAGCATTCATTTTCTTCCCAATACTTCTTCCATTTCTCTTCTATCTTTTTAAAATCATACATATTATTTTTTTTCCTTTCTTTTAAACATTCTACCAGTTATTTCATATAACGAATAAAGTAGACACATTATAACAACAAAACTAATTATAATAGACCAAACAATACTATCAATATTAATAACTATAACAGAACAAAATGATATTATAAATGAATTAATAAATGTTATAGCCTTAACTACATTTTCATATTTAGTCTTTCTCATATCTAAGTCATATCTTCTTATAAATATCTTAACCATATCATTGTCACTAAGACTCTTATAGTCTTTTCTCTTCTTATTCAGAAACACACTATACACTATATACACAAGCAAGAATATAAATATGAAGTCATAAAAACAACTTAATAATTTTCCCATCTTTACCTCCAAAAAAAAGCCTTATAACTTAAGGATGAGTTTAACCCACGGTACCACCTTAATTCATAAAGCTATGCATCTCTTTTCTTTATCGCAGAACTGCGTTATCTCTAAAAAAGTAAGTTCAGTATATATTATTATTAGTTTACACCAACCACTAACTCTCTATAAATTTTTCTATACCTAATACTCTTTTCATCACTGAAATATGTATGTATTATACTACACCTCAGCCACATATTCAAGTAACTTTAAGAACATTTTTTTAAATACTGATGGAAGTCCATTAAGTCTTCTAATCGCAAATCTCTTATCTTTGATACTCTTATCACTAAATAAGATTCCATCTACCTTTTCTTTTAACTCAGTACTTATACTTAAGTCACTAATTATTCCTTCAATATCTTCATTTATAATTCTCTCAGCATTTATTTCAATGTCTTTACCCTTACAATAAACAAATATTTTACTTAATGTAGGTATTTCATCAAATTCAATAACAAAGTCATTCTCATCAACATATCTTCTATATGGAACATTAACTTCATCTTTAAATACTTGAACATCACTTGTAAATTTAGTATTTCTAAATCTTATTTTATAGTTTCTTGTCTTTGGTATTACTCCTTCAACACCTTCAATTGGTTGTATTGATACTGAGAAATCATTCTCTTTATAATAGTAATTTATCTCAGTAGTAAAGCTTTGACCTTCTCTATACATTTGACTAGTTCCATCATCTTCATATAGTTTATATGTATTACTTCTTCCTGGGAATATTTGTATTTCTAAGTTCTTTGGATTACTTGTATCATTTATATTATTTTGTTCTATTCTAGCAAGAGGTATTATAGCACCAGTTTTAGCATACACTGGATAATCTTCATCTCTATAGAATGTAACATATCTTTTACCACCAGGGAACTTCTTACCAGTTTTAAAGTCATACCATACTCCATTAGGTAAGAATATTTGATGTACTACTCTATTCATTACATTGTCTTTTGAATCAACTATAGGTGCTACAAATAACTCACTACCAAAATAGAACTCATTTTTATAAAGCGGTTCATCATAAGTTTCAGGATATCTATAATATAAAGGTTGTATTAAAGGAGCCCCAAAACTAGAATATTTCTTAGCTTCACTATATAAATATGGTATTAATCTGTGTCTAACCTTTAAATAATCATGAACAATCTTTAATGTTTTAGCATCCCACTTCCATGGTTCTCTTTTATAATATTTACCAAATGAACTAGAAAGTCTAAGTATTGGACTATAAACACCTAATTGAACATATCTCATATAAAGTTCAGAGTCTTCAGTACCACCTTTAAATCCACCTATATCATGACTCCACCAACTAATACCAATATTCGCAGCAGTACTATTAAAGAAAGGTAACATCTTTAAAGTCTTCCAACTTACATTAGTCTTACCAGAATAAAGAATAGAATATCTATGAGGATTAATACCAAAATTACGACTCATTATAAGAGGCCTTTTAGCCTTATTAACACTAAGACCATTATATAAGTAATAATTCATTACAAAACTTCTAAGAGTATTTTCCTTATTAAAATCATCTACCCAAAGAAAGTCAATTCCTTTATTCATCATTGGATTTATAATACCCTTTAAAAATGAATCCATAAGTTTATTATCATACACATTAATTGGTATATTTTTACCCATATCTCTTCCTAATAACTCTGAAAATGTCTTATAATCTTCTTCTTCAGTACTAATAACACCCTCAGTCTTAATATTAAGTCCAAGATGAACATGATTATTATGAAGAAAATTACTAAGAGCCATCGTACTAGAAAAACCAGTCTTATCAAGACTAAAACTTATATTACTATTCTTATTACGTGTTCTTTCATACTCTCCAAGTAACATCACAGATATTGGAATATCATTCTTTTTAAAACTATATATTAATTGTTCAATCTGACTACTATTATATGCTTCATTCTTATTCCACCATACACCTAGTGCATATCTTGGTATCATAGGTGGAAGTCCAGTTAAATTAAAATAATCACGAAGACCTACTCCAAAGTCATTATTATATATAAATAAATATGTATCTATATTCTTATAATTAGGAGCAATAATATTACCATATTGATTTAGTATTGGTGTTCTAGAGTCATCAAAAGTAGTAAATCCATCTAATGAGAACAAACCTTTATCAAGATTAATATGCCCTCCACTATAATCATCTAGACTATACGCACTACCTTTAAAGTTCCTAACTTCAGGATGGTTAAAATACCATACCTTATCAGTACCAACAATACTTACTTTTAAATATTGATCAGGAGCAAACTTATTACCAATAAATGGTTTTTCTTTAGAATACTCTATTATAAATTTATCACTCTTTATAACAAGAATATTATTATCTTCTTCTACACTTATTCTAGGATTTCCAAAACTTCTATTAGAAGCAAAAAAAGTAGGATAATCATTAAATGCACCATTTTCACTATATTCAAAACGCACTAAAGCATCACTAAGAACACTAATTCTATACGTTTTACCCATAAATACATATGATGATGGAGTTTTACTCTTAGTCATATCTATATAAAATTGTGAACCAAAATCATACATTTAATTTCCTCCTACTTTATTCTTTTCTATTGTCTAAGTCTAACCATCCAGTTATTATATATTTCACAGTTAGCACTTGTTGGTGGTGGGTCGGCCCTTTCCATCTTGACAATCATTGGAATTTTAAATATTCTTCCGAATGCTACACAAGTACCAGCTTGCAATGTCTTTTGTTTTTCAACAACATCTTCACTCATATTAGGAACTGATTTAGATATATATTCTAAGTCAGCTGGATGATTTATCTTAAATATTAAGAAGTTCGCACATTGACTTATAACATTTTCATTTAAGTCAGTTGGTCTTTGTGTAATAAGTACAAGCAAGAAACCATATTTACGACCTTCCTTAGCAATTCTTTCAAAAATATTGTATCCAAGAAGTTGTTTATCATCCCCTTCAAGTACATATCTATGTGCTTCTTCAAGTATCATATGTATTGGGAATGTTGCTCTATTTTGAAGAGCCCTTGTAAATTTCATAAACATACGACCAAATATTTTAACAACACTACGAGCAAATCTATCATCAACATCCTCTAAATTAAAGTTAACTATTTGACACTTCTTATTTCCACTTATTTGTATTTTCTTAATGTACTCATCAAGTGTTATATATCCATCAGCTGTAAAGAATTGTCCATTAGAACGAGTAGCTAAATCATGAAGTCTAACTTTTAAACTCATAGCTGCATCATACATAGCCTCATTTAATAAATATCTTTCACTATATAATGTAAAGTTAAGAGCAACCTCTAAATCATGTAAACTATAGTATACCCCTTCAGCACTATAATTCCATTTACGTGAGTCATCTACAAAACCTTTAATATAATCACTTATTATCTTACGTTCAGCAAATCTTCCTTCACTATCTATATCGAAACAATTTCTAAACATACGAGTAAATCCAATACCAGGAACCTCTGTTTCTAAAGATAATTCTGGTGTATTAGTTTCACTTAATATTTCAAAAATTTGATCTCTTATCTTACTAGAAGTTTGATTAGTATACATTATATTAGTAATTGCTTTAGCAAGTATATGATTCTTATAATCTTGAGCTTCCTTATCTTTACGAGCAAACATCTTAACATACACAAGAGCAGTTTCAACCATAGCTATTTGAGAGAAGTTAGTCGCATCAAGTAAATTTAATATATCATCTAGTTCAAGAAGACATACAGGTATATTAAGTTTCTCATAATTCTTTTTCATATTAGTAGTTATTACTTTAAAAGAATAATATGGATTATTACGACTTAAATCCTTAAATGCATTCATATACTCACCATAACTATCAAATATAAAGATATTCGCATTATATGGAATTATTGGAGAGTTAGGAAATATATTTTGAATAATTCTACATATACCATAAGTTTTACCACTACCAGTATTACC